>CAZPLM010000128.1:0-6434 GCA_964587275.1 uncultured Muribaculaceae bacterium
ATTATGCTTGCACCTGTTGTCAGATTGTCAGGAAAAGAGATGAAACCGTAATTACCGCACATATATTCGCAGCAGTCGGATGCAAGTTTGTTCAATGTAAGAGATAGTGCCGCTATTGCCGAGGCAAGAGCCATTTCACATTTGCCACGGCTTAATTGGGCTGCAATTGAATTATAATTCATTGTTGAAAATCCAAGTTGACGAGTGGTTTCATCTCTGTCAATGGGGAATGAACTGCCATATCCTGCTGCAGATCCAAGAGGATTTTCGTCTGCGATCTTTTCGGCAGCAGTGAAAAGAAAAATGTCGTCGACAAGTGTTTCTGCATAAGCGCCAAACCACAGTCCGAAAGAAGAGGGCATTGCGACCTGACCATGTGTATAACCTGGAAGCAGCACATTTTTGTGTTTTTCACTTAATCCCTGCAGAACATCAAACAGGGAGACGATCTCACTTTTCATTTTTTTTATCTCATCCTTCAGAAACAGTTTTATATCAACGAGGACCTGATCGTTTCTTGAACGTCCGGAGTGGATTTTCTTGCCTGTTTCTCCGATTTCGGCAGTAACCATATTTTCAATCTGAGAGTGGATATCTTCGCTCCCTTCATCCATTTTGAACTTTCCGGCTGCGATAATATCAAGGATTTTATTCAGTTCTTTTTGAAGGAGCGCCTCCTCTTCATTTTTCAGCAATCCAACTTTTGCCAACATTGAAATATGTGCTTTAGAGCCAATTACGTCATATTTGGCAAGTTTCATATCCAACACTCGGTCATTTCCGACTGTAAATTCTTCGACAACCCTGTCTGCTTCTGCGCCTTTGCTCCATAACGGTTTCATATTTTGAGTCATAATGTGATGTTTTTAATAATGTTGATATAAGTTTGTATAGCTTCGGATATTTCGCTTACAAGTACATACTCATCGGCGCTGTGCGACCGCGACGAACATCCGGGTCCAATTTTTATTGCAGGGATGCCAAGTCTCATCCAGTCTGAAGTCGTTGGAGAGATTATCTTCCTGATGCCGGTTTTTTCAATCGCGCATAGGAGAGGATGGCCTTCCGGAGTAATTGAAGTTTTATTTGTCAGTGATCTTGCTGTCAATTTGCTTGTTACCAATTTACTGAGGATATTCATTATTCCACTGTTCGAGTAGAGGTCAGTAGGACGGATATCTACCACAAATGAACATTTGTCAGGTATGACATTATGCTGTGTACCCGCATTAATCTGAGTTACAGTTAACTTGACATCTCCCATCAGAGGCGATATCTTTTCAAAATGATAATTTCTTAGAATGTCAATATCATCCAACGCCTTATACAGAGCATTAACTCCTTCGTTTCTCGCTGCATGGCCTGATATGCCTGCCGCTTTTCCATCAATCACAAGCAGTCCTCTTTCTGCAACTGCGGCTTGCATTTCTGTCGGTTCTCCAATAATTGCAAAATTGACATTCTCATTTATAAAGTCTGAAAGAGAGGTTATACCTTTCGGTCCGGAACATTCTTCTTCAGCTGAAAGAATGAGCATTAGATTGAAAGGCAGTGAGTTGTGGAGTTTTTTATCAGATGTGAAATAGAGAAATGTGCGGATCATTGAAACACAACTTGCCCCGGCGTCGTTGCTGCCCAGACCTTTTACTATCATTTCATCCTCGCCCGGATCAAATGGGTCAAATGTGTAAGAATCCGATGCTTTTACTGTATCGATATGAGAATTGAGCATCAGTGTCGGTTTTTCAGGGTTCTTCTCTCCCCCGACTATAATATTATTGTCAATTCTTTTTATCGAAAGGCCCTTTCCATCTAAATAATTGCACAAATAATCCGCTCTCATCTTCTCATTTTTGGATGTTGACGGGATGCGAACAATCTCACGTAGCAGGGATACAGCCTCATCGACCATAATTATCTCTATTTTTAACATCAGTTATTTAATTAATGTCTGAATATCATTGTCCAGATTGGCTGCATTCTTAATATAAACCTCTGAAACCCCTTCTTCTGCTGCAAAAAATGCATTTTCGAGCTTTGGGATCATTCCTCCTTCAATTTTACCGTCGTCTGACATCTCCTTAAACATTTTTTTCGTTATCAGGGGAACAATTGATTCAGGTTTGTTTTGATCGAGCAGAACTCCTTCCTTTTCGAAGCAGAAAACCAGGCGTGTGTAGTAGTCATTTTTCATTGCAATAGCTATGTTTGAGGCCATAGTATCTGCGTTAGTGTTGAGGAGCGTGCCATTCTCATCGTGTGTGATGGCGCAGAAAACAGGACAAATGCCTCTGGCAAGGAAGTTTTTGATCATCACGTTATCAATTTTCTTTGAATCCACGTCACCTACATATCCGTAATCTATCGGTTCGGCGCATCTTTTTGTTGCCGGAATTATATCGCAGTCAGCACCTGAGAGACCAAGGGCGTTGCAGCCGGTTTTTATTAGGTCGGCAACAATGCTCTTGTTGATCCAGCCGGCGTAAAGCATTGTAACAAGTTTCAGTGTCCTGAAGTCTGTGATTCGTCTGCCTTTATTCATCTTTGTCTCGATACCCATTTCTTCGGCCATCTTGCTTGCTGCTGTTCCACCACCGTGAATCAGAATTTTAGGTGATGGTATCTTACTGAACTTCAGGAGGAATTCTTCGAGAACCATAGGGTCGTCTATTACTTTTCCTCCAATTTTAATTATTGTCAATTCTTTCATATCATAATTATTATAAGTCTGTTAATATCTCTTTTATAACTGTCTGAGCTGAAACGACTCTGTTAGCGGCTTCAGAAATGACAATTGATTGTTTGGATTCTATCACCTCATCACTGACAATCATATTCCTTCTTACAGGAAGGCAATGCATAAAATAAGCATTGTCAGTAAGGGCCATTTTTTCCGCATCAACTGTCCAGCTGCGCTCTTTACTCAGGACTTTACCATAGTCGGGATCTGAAAAAGCCGACCAGTTTTTTGCATAAATGAAATCTGCTCCCCTGTATGCCTTTTTCAAGTCATATTCAATTCTTGCTTTGCCTGTAAATTCAGGTGAGAGTTCATACCCTTCAGGATGGGTTATTACGAACTCATAATCAGTCTCATTCATCCATTCAGCAAAAGAATTGGCAACTGCCTGGGGCAGTGGATTCGGGTGTGGAGCCCAAGTGAGGACTACTTTCGGACGCTTTTTCTTCTTGTATTCTTCGATAGTAATGAGGTCGGCAAATGACTGAAGCGGATGCCTTGTGGCTGCTTCCATACTGAAGACAGGCTTCCCTGAATGATTAATAAACTGATTTAGTATCTTTTCGTTATAATCATCATTCTTATTTTCAAATCTTGCAAATGAGCGGACTCCGATAATATCGCAATAACAGCCCATAACCGGAATGGCCTCAAGCAAATGTTCCGGCTTGTCTCCATCCATAACTACGCCTCTTTCAGTTTCAAGTTTCCATGCCCCCTGATTGATATCGAGCACGATAACATTCATTCCCAGATTGAGACCTGCCTTTTGAGTACTCAGCCTCGTTCTCAGGCTTGAATTGAAGAAAATCATCATCAGTGTCTTGTTTTTCCCAAGTTCCTGGTCTGCAAATGGCTGCTGTTTGACTAACCTGGCTTTATCAAGAGCATACTGTATTGATGGAAAATCGTGTACGTTTGTAAAATTTCTCATTTTGTAAGATCGTTGAATGCGTTAATGAATATTTCAGCCTCTTCTGACGAGAGTGTAAGTGGAGGCAGAATCCTGATAATATTTTCTCCGGCTCCTCCTGTAAAAATGTGCTTTTCAAAAAGCAGTTTGTCACGCAGATTTGTATACTCTGGTATCAGCTCGATACCTATAATCAGTCCCCTGCCGCGAATTTCTTTTATCGCTTTGTTGCCCTTTAGTCCATCTATTATTAATTTCCCTGTTCTTGCAGCGTTATCCATCAAATGCTCTTCATTCATTACTTTCAGAACGGCAAGAGCTGCTGTGCAGGCAAGATGACTGCCCCCAAATGTTGTTCCGAGCATTCCGAAGGAAGGCTTAAAAGCAGGGGAGATGATGATGCCTCCGATTGGAAAGCCATTTCCCATTCCTTTTGCCATTGATACAATATCTGCTCTGACTCCGGAAGCCTGATGGGCATAGAATTGCCCAGTCCTCCCATATCCTGACTGTACCTCATCGCAAATAAGAAGTGTCCCGTATTTATCGCACAGTTTTCTCAATTCTCTGAGGAACTCTGTATCTGGTTCGAATATTCCTGCAACACCCTGAATGCCTTCGACCATTACGGCAGCATATCTTTCTGTTGAAAGTTCCTTTTCAGCATATTCTATGTTATTCAGAGGTATGAATGATATTTTATCGGTTTCATTGAAAGGAGCCCTGATCTTCGGGTTGTCGGTAGCTGCAACTGCTCCGGAGGTTCTTCCATGAAATGCTTTTTTAAATGCAAGAATTTTATCTCTTCCGGTGTGGAAAGAGGCCAGCTTTATAGCATTTTCATTAGCCTCTGCACCTGAATTGCAGAGAAATAGGGAATAGTCGGGATAGCCGCATATTTTGCCAAGTTGAAGGGCAAGACTGACCTGCAGTGAATTTTCTACTGCATTTGAATAGAATCCCAACTTTTCAATCTGCTCTTCAAGCATTTTGCAATATACATGATGACAGTGTCCGATTGAGATTACAGCATGTCCTCCATATAAATCCAGATATTCGATCCCTTTTTTATCCCAAATCCTGCAGCCTTTCGCCTTTTCGGGTTCGATCGGCCATAATTTATATACTTTAAAAAGATCCATTTAATATAGTGTTGATTTAAGTTTAAGGCCGGTAGTTTCATCCAGCGAAAACATCAGGTTCATATTCTGAACAGCCTGGCCCGAAGCGCCTTTTACTAAGTTGTCAATGGCTGAATTGATATAGGCATAGCCGTTGCAGTTTTCAATATGCAACAGACATTTGTTCGTATTAACAACATCTTTCATATTGACCGAGTCATCAGTAATTCTAATAAAAGGTGCTGAGTGATAGTAATCATTATAGATGCGATTCAATTCTTCCGTGCTCAGTCCGGATTTAGTATAAATGCTTGTGAAAATTCCTCTTGTAAAGTCACCCCTCATCGGGATGAAATTAATGACAGGATCTTTCCCGGTCAGTGATTCGATGGTCATTTTGATCTCGGCAAGATGCTGGTGTACAAATGGTTTATATACCGAAATGTTGGAGTATCTGTTGCTGAAATGTGCTGTCTCCGAGAGTTTCCTGCCACCACCTGTTGAACCTGTAATTGCGTGAACCTGTATGTCATCTGTAATGTTTACGGTAGCTGCGAGAGGAATAAGAGCAAGTTGAATTGCAGTAGCAAAACAGCCGGGGTTGGCAAGACTGTTGCCTTTGATGATCTCACTGCGGTTTATTTCCGGAAGTCCATATATGAAGTGCCGGTCTCCGTAGTTGTGTTCTGTTCTGAAGTCGTTGCCCAGGTCAATTATCTTACATTGATTACCTACTTTATTTCTGTCAAGAAATTCCCTTGACAGACCATGTCCGAGACAGAGAAACAGCACATCTGGATTTCCGATATTATCCGAAAAACATTTGTCTGTATCCCCGTACAGGTCGCGATGAATAGAACTGATCGGTTTCCCGACACTTGAAGAACTGAAGACCTCGCATATCTCAATATTGGGATGGTTTATCAGGATACGCAACAACTCACCTGCAGTATATCCGGTGCCTCCGGCGATAGATACTTTTATCTTATTCATTTTCTTTTTTATGAAGAGAATAGTAGATTTTCAGAGGATTGGCCAGTACTTTGGTAAACCCGATAACATCACGACCTGAGAACGATTTGTTTGCCTCTCCGTATTCGCCGAATTTGGAGTTCATCAAGTCATATTGGCTCCTGCAACCGAGCACCTGGAAAGTGTACGGGAGAAGTCTTACTGTGACCTCACCTGTTACTGACTGCTGACTATGGTCCATAAATACTTCAATATCACGCATAAGAGGATCAAGATATTGAGCTTCATGCATAAGTTGTCCATACCAGGTTGAAAGTTGGTCCTTCCAATAGAGTTGTCCTTTTGTGAGAACGTGTTTTTCAAGCAGATGGTGAGCCTTGATAATTATTAGCGCGGGAGCTGCTTCAAATGCAACCCTGCCTTTTATTCCAATTATCGTATCGCCGACATGAGTATCTCTGCCAATGCCGTATGGCGCTGCAATTGTTTGAATCTCACTGATAAGATCAGTCGATTTCATTTCTTTTCCGTTAAGGGATACAGGTTCGCCATTCCTGAAACCTATTTTTATTATTTCCTGACCTTGTTTTGTAACTTGATGAGGATAAGCTTCTTCCGGAAGGTAAGTGTCTGATGAGAGCGTTTCCACTCCACCTATACTTGTACCCCAGAGCCCCTGATTAATAGA
>CAZPLM010000129.1:0-2450 GCA_964587275.1 uncultured Muribaculaceae bacterium
AAATAGGGTACTGTTCATTTCTGACGCAATCAGGTATCCGGGCCGGATCGCTGTCCAGCCCGATACACAGATAGCTTTGTTTTTCTTTGATTTTGGAATATAATTCGTCGTAAGTCATCTTCTACAAATAATATTCATAAAAAAGTGCAATGGATTCCATTCCCCTGTAGAACTGAGAAAGAAGATAGCTCTCATTTGGAGAGTGGATCGTATCTCTTTCAAGTCCAAAACCCATAAGAAGAGGATCTGCATTGAGAATCTTTTGCATATCTGCAAGGATTGGGATGCTGCCACCTCCTCTGCTTGGAACAGGCTCAATACCATATACTTCAGCAATTGCTTTTGCTGCAGCTTTGTATGCAGGAGAAGAGACAGGAATTAGAAATCCGTTGCCTCCGTGACATTCGCGTACAGTGACCTTTACGCTTTTTGGGGCCAAAGAAATAAAATGCTCCTTAAACAGTTGTGCGATTTTATGACATTCCTGGTTTGGAACAAGCCTCATTGATATTTTAGCGTGAGCCTTTGACGGAAGTACAGTCTTAGCTCCTTCCCCTGTAAATCCACCCCATATTCCGCATACGTCAAGACAAGGTCTGATAGCGGTACGCTCAAGGGTACTGTATCCTTTTTCTCCTGTAACTTCATCTACATCAAGGAATTCTTTGTATTCTTTCAAGTCAAACGGGGCTTTTGCGAACATTTCTCTTTCTTCTTTTGAAAGATTCACAACGTCATCGTAGAATCCTTTAACTGTGATGTGCCCATCTTTATCTATCAGAGAATCAATCATTGAACACAGTACATTGATCGGGTTGGCAACAGCTCCGCCGTAATGACCTGAATGCAAATCTTTATTAGGACCGGTAACTTCAACTTCGAGATATGTGAGTCCGCGCATTCCGCAGTTGATTGAAGGTACCTTATCTGAGAGCATAGTAGTGTCAGATATCAGCATTATATCGCACGCCAACATCTCTTTGTGCTCTTCTGCCCATTCGGCAAGTGAAGGAGATCCTATCTCTTCTTCGCCCTCAAGAATGAATTTGATATTGTGTCTGAGTTTTCCGCATTTTACCAAATATTCAAAGGCCTTGACGTGCATGAATGATTGTCCCTTATCATCATCGCTTCCCCTGCCGTATATGGCTCCATCACGGATTATAGGCTCAAACGGTTCTGATTTCCATAGTTCAATCGGATCTACCGGCTGAACATCGTAATGGCCATATACTAAAACTGTCGGTCTTGACGGATCAATTATCTTTTGTGCAAAAACGACGGGGTTTCCCTTTGTTTCACAGACTTTTGCTTCATCAGCTCCGGCCTCCTTGAGAAAATGTGACAGCAGATTGGCGCATTTGACCATATCTGCCTTATTCTCTTCTGATGAGCTGATTGACGGGATTCTAATCAGTTGAAACAATTCGTCAAGAAACCGGTCTTTGTTTTTTTCTATATATGCTTTCATAAATAAAATGTTTTTGTTGCTAATTCTTACAAAGATAGCCAAATTTTTACTAATTTTGCAGCCCCTAACGTATTGATAAATCAAATAATTAAAATATGCAAGTTAAACAGACAAAGAAAGATGATCTAAACCTTTCGGTTAGCATCGAGATAGGCAAAGAGGATTATGCTGAAGTTAAAAAGAAGAAGTTGAATGAATTTCGCAGGACTGCTGATTTAAAAGGTTTTAGGAAGGGAATGGCACCTATGTCCCTGATAGAGAAATTACATGGACAGACTGCTATGGCGGATGCGATAAATCAGGTTGTTTCAAAATCACTTAATGATTTTATAGAAAGCAAAAAGCTGAATATTATAGGCGAACCTCTTCCTTCTGAGAAAGAAGATAAAAACGACTGGGAGAAGGGTGAAAATTTCACATTCTCATTTGATTTGGGACTTGCTCCAAAAGTTGAAATATCTCTATCAAAAGAGGACAAAGTTCCTTTCTATGAGATAACTGTTACCGCCAAGGCTCAAAAGGATTTCAAGACAAATCTTTTGAAGCAGTATGGCACAATGGAAAACAGTGATGTTGCAACAGAAGAAGATTTTATCGTTGCAGACCTTCATCAGGGTGAAGCAAAGGTGGAAAATGCATATATCTCAATTAAAACAATAGAAGACAGTGAAGCAAAGGCTGAGTTTGTCGGTAAAAAAGTAGGTGATGCTTTTGACGTGGATGTAAACAGAACATTTCCAAATGAGACAGACAGGGCTTCAATGTTGAAAGTCAAGAAAGAGGAACTTGAGGCAATGGAACCGGTATGGAAGATTGAGGTTAAACAGATCAAATCATTTGTTGATGCAAAGGCCTGCGCTGAGACTTACGACAAAATATTCGGGGAAGGAGTTGTCAAGAATGCTGAAGAGTTTGATTCAAAGGTAAAAGAACGTCTTTCCGCAGAATATTCTCAGGAGAGCGAGTTCAGACTCTCGGT
>CAZPLM010000129.1:2460-6376 GCA_964587275.1 uncultured Muribaculaceae bacterium
AGATGTACGCGATTATCTGTTGAAGAAGACAGACATCAAATTGCCTGAAGAATTTATCAAGAGATGGCTTTATACTGCAAATGACAAGAAATATTCAATGGAAGAGATAAACAAGGAGTTTGAACCGTTTATCAAGGATTTCCGCTGGCAGATGATTCGTAGCAAGGTTATGGAAGATCAGAAACTCCAGGTAAAGAAAGAGGATCTTCTTAAAGAGGCTAAAGCTCTTGCAGGTTATCAGTTCGCTATGTATGGAATGAACAATGTTCCTGATGAGCAGTTGAATAAATTTGCGCAGAATATTCTTTCCGACGAACAGCAGAGTCGCAGGATCTATGATAAGGTAGAGGATGATCTCGTTGTTGCTTATGTCCGCGATGCGGTTACACTCGAAAATAAAAAGATCTCTCTCGAAAAAATGAGAGAATTGTCAAACAATAAATAAAACTGATATGGCGTCCGAATTTGAAAAATTTGCAGTAAAACATTGCGGGATAAGTTCATCATCACTCCAAAAGGTTTCATCTGTATATTCCAGTTATATTAACCCGATGATCATTGAAGAGAGACAGCTTAATGTCGCTCAGATGGATGTTTTTTCCAGATTGATGATGGACAGGATTATTTTCCTCGGATGTCCTATTGATGATTATGTGGCCAATATAATTCAAGCACAGCTTCTTTTCCTTGATTCAAATGCAGATGATACGGATATCATGATCTATATCAACTCCCCAGGAGGAGAGGTATATGCAGGGCTTGGAATATATGACACAATTCAGACTATCCAGTCAAACGTATCGACCGTCTGCACAGGTATTGCTGCATCAATGGCTTCAATTCTGCTTGCCTCCGGAGAGAAGGGTAAAAGATATGCTCTTCCTCATTCAAGGGTGATGATTCACCAGCCTATGGGAGGAGCGCAGGGTCAGGCATCGGATATTGAGATAACCGCACGCGAAATCGTCAAGTTGAAAAAAGAACTTTATGATATTCTCGCTCTCCATACAGGTAAAAAATATGAAGAGATTGTAGCGGATGCAGACAGGGATTTCTGGATGACTGCAGAAGAGGCTCTCAAGTATGGTATGATAGATGAGATAGTTACGAAAGAGAAGAAGAAAAAGAAATAATGGCAGGCTCAAAAAAGGATAACAAAGAGAATGGATCTTACTGCTCTTTCTGCGGAAAAGGACAGGATGAAGTTGAACTTCTAATTGCCGGAGAACATGCCGCAATCTGTTCTGACTGCGCATTGACAGCATACGAATATGCAAAAGAGATCCTTAGCCCTGGCCAGTCTATCAAGACAAACGGAAGAGTGAAGGGTGATATGAACCTTAAAAAGCCTCATGAAATCTTTGATTTTCTGAGTCAGTATGTGATAGGTCAGGATGAGGCTAAAAAGGTCCTTTCAGTTGCAGTGTACAACCACTATAAGAGGATCAATCATACGGGACTTGACCCCATTGAAAAATCCAATATTCTTCTAGTAGGGCCAACAGGGACCGGCAAGACATTACTTGCAAGGACAATAGCTCTGATGCTGAATGTACCATTCGCAATAGTTGATGCGACTGTACTGACTGAGGCAGGATATGTTGGGGAGGATGTGGAGAATATCCTGACAAGACTTCTGCAGGATGCTGATTATGACGTTAAAAGAGCTGAAAATGGCATTGTCTTCATTGATGAGATAGATAAGATTGCCAGAAAAAGCGATAATCCTTCCATAACACGAGATGTTTCCGGGGAGGGAGTACAGCAGGCACTGTTGAAGATTATTGAAGGTAGTGTTGTTAATGTCCCTCCGCAAGGTGGCAGAAAGCATCCTGAACAGAGAATGATTGCAGTAAATACTGAAAACATCCTTTTTATATGCGGTGGGGCTTTCGAAGGAATAGAAAGAAATATTGCAAGCAGACTTAATACTAAGGTTGTGGGCTATGAAGCTCAACGGAAACGCACTAAGGTCGACAAGAATAACCTTGTACAATATATTGCTCCTCAGGATTTGAGGGCATACGGTCTTATTCCGGAAATAATCGGAAGGCTTCCTGTTCTGACACACCTTAATCCTCTTGACAGAGAGACACTCAGGGCTATTTTGACTGAACCTAAGAATGCTTTGATAAAGCAATATGTCGAGCTCTTCAAACTTGATGGCATTAATTTGGTCATTAAGCCCGAAGTCCTTGATTATATTGTCGATACGGCTGTCCAGTATAAACTTGGCGCAAGAGGACTCAGATCTATTTGCGAAGCGATAATGCTTGACGCCATGTATGATGCGCCTACAAGTTCCAAAAAGACTCTGACTGTTACAATGGAATATGCCAAAAAGAAAGTAGAGGCTTTCTCCGGCAAGATTATATCATGATATATTAATTCTGTTTTTGGGAACGATTGTCAGATTTTGTTGAGAATGTGCGATATGCTTCCTTCTCACCTCGTTCCTTATCCTCCTTGTCGTTATCATCATCCGGATCTTCAGGAAGATTGATAGTCCGGTATTTCTTCTGGCGCTGTTCCCAACGCTCTTTTGCATATTGTTGCATGTCAGAAGCTTCGTCTCGCTCATCAATGATTTCAAGGCCGAGGATTGACTCAATGATGTCCTCCATCGTAATAATTCCCTGAAAACATCCGTAGTCATCTATTATCAAACCTATCTGTTCCTTATTTTCAAGAAATGATTCCCAAATATCACTAAGTGAAGTCTCTTCATTATAGAGAGTGATGTCGCGTTTGATTTCACCGAGCCTGATATTGAATTTGTCATCTGCGAGATATTCAAGAGCTGTACTTCTAAGAATGTATCCGGTAATGTATTCCTGTTTGTCCGCATATACCGGGATACGGGAGTGATGCCTGAATTCTGGATCCTTGTAGAAGTTCTTGACAGTCATGTTCTCCGAAGCGATTGCGGCAACAACGCGCGGAGTCATCACATCATAAGCTTTTACATTATCAAGCCTTATCAGATTCTGGATAATCTTGTTTTCGCCCTTTTCAAAAACCCCCTCTTCTTCACCCACATTGACCATAGCCGAAACTTCTTCGCGGCTGACGGTCTTCTCCTGTTTCTTTTTTGAAATCAGCCTGGTAATCCATTCCGCAACAATGACAAGCGGGTATGTTATGAAGATAAGGCCGCGGATGATATTTGCAGTAACACCGGTAAGCTTTCTCCAGTAATTGGCTCCGATTGTCTTTGGTACTATCTCAGAAAAGAGGAGTATCAGAAGAGTAACAATGGCCGAGACAAGACCGAGATACTTGTTGCCGAATACAATCGTCGCCTGGGCACCGACACCTGCGGCGCCCATGGTATTGGCGATTGTATTTAAAATAAGGATTGCCGAAAGAGGCCTGTCAATTTTTGTCTTGTATTTTTTTAACCTAATGGCGGATTTGTCCCCTTTTTCTTCCATCATGGAAAGATATGAAATCGGCGTTGAAAGCAGCGTTGATTCCAGAACAGAGCACATGAACGAAATTACAAGGGCTCCAGCCAGGTAAATAAATAGAAGAGTCATGACAGTAAATTAGTTTAACTTGTCCCCATTCATAGAGATAAGGAACTCTTCATTGTTTGCTGTCCTGACAAGGCGGTTTTTCATAAACTCCATTGCTTCAACGCTTGTCATATCTGCAAGATGATTTCTCAAAATCCATATTCTGTTGAGATAATCAGGGTCGTAGAGCAGATCATCACGTCTTGTACTGCTCAATGTAACATCGACAGCAGGGAATATCCTCTTATTTGAGAGCTTGCGGTCAAGTTGCAGTTCGAGGTTGCCGGTACCCTTGAATTCTTCAAAGATGACATCATCCATTTTAGATCCTGTTTCAGTCAATGCTGTAGCAAGAATGGTAAGTGACCCCCCGTTTTCAATATTTCTGGCAGCGCCGA
>CAZPLM010000130.1:0-6270 GCA_964587275.1 uncultured Muribaculaceae bacterium
CCCCCTTAACCTTACTATTGTTTGAAGCAGGTAATGGACTGATTGCCGGAAACAAGAGTCATTGCGACATCGGAACTCCAGCTTACCTTATAAGCCGTCATTTGACGGGAGGCATAGAGATAGAGAGTATTGTCTGCAATGTTGTAATTCCATGTATAATTGATGACGTCATTTGAGACAGTGACGGTGCAATCTCCGTTTGAGTAAAAAGTTATAGTCTGGGTCGATGCCACCCAAGTGCCGACCAGGCGTTCATATATGACATTATCTTTGCTGCATGAATTTATAGATAATGCCATTGTGAAAGTTATTGCGATTATTGCCGCAGATAATATTTTTTTCATAACGTTTTTTTGTATTGAGCAAATATAAGTAATTATACAGGCAAAATTGTAGCTCCGATAAAGTTAAGCAACTCAGAAGGATTGATTTTCAACTGAAGTCCGCGAACTCCGGCACTGATAAAAATAGCATCATAAAGAAGCGCACTTTCATAGAGAAATGTCGGATATTTCTTTTTCATCCCGATCGGTGAACATCCGCCGCGAATATAGCCTGTCAATGGAAGCAACTCCTTGACATGTACCATATCACAATTTTTATTTCCTGAAACTTTGGCAGCGCTTTTCAGATCCAGTTCAAAATTTCCCGGTATGACACAGACGAAAATGCCATTACGGTCTCCGCGGAGAACAAGTGTCTTGAACACAGTATTTACATCTTCTCCAAGAGTCTCTGCCACATGATCTGCCGAGAGATGCTCTTCGTCAAAGTCGTATGGTACAAGTTCATATTTTATCCCGGCTTTATCAAGAAGCCGTGCGGAATTGGTCTTCTCTGCCTGTTTCATATCATTGTCCTGTTGTCAAATAAAGTGACAGATTATTCTTCTTGTCTTCTGTAACGCAATGCACCGTATTTGCTTGTAAGGATAAGTGAGTCTTTGTCAACTTTTGTTATGATGTATTTGACAGTTAATGACAGCGGACTGCCACTGCCTTCGCTCTCCAATGTCAATGTAAGAGTATCGCCTTTCTGCTCCCATGTGTGGTATCTGAGAGTGGCCATATTTATTGATGACGCCGAGCCGTCAGCATTCAGAGTTATTCCCTGGACCTGTTCAGGAGCGATAGGGTTTTGTTCTACCCACGATCCTTCGACTGAAGGTGTTGCATTGTCACTACATCCGATTATTGCAAATGCAGTGCAGATGAGGAGGATTCTGATTTTTTTCATAACAATAAAATACTTTGTGAAACTATGACAAAGATAGTCAGTTTTTCTCAGTTGATATGTGAGAAATGAAAAGGTGTCAGTCCGGACTGACACAATTCCACTCGGCTTGATGTTTGTGTATAAACGAATGCGGCGTAAAAAAATTGGGAAGCTGGCCGGATGATTGTATTAAATAATAAAGTAAAAATATAGTAACTTAGCAGTTTGTAAATTTGAAGATATGAAAAGAGATACATCAAACGAACTTCATTTTATTCTCTCTTTTGCCAAGGAAGAGGCGATAAGGCTTGGGTGTTATACGATTACAAATGATTTTCTTTTTTTGGGAATTTTGAGACATGCCGACAATGATGCTGTGGCTCTTATCTCTCTAATGGGAGGTAATTTACAGAATATTAAGTCAGAACTTGAGAGCATCATCGGAACAAATCGGATGATCAATTTTGATGAGAGCAATAAGGTGGTGATGTCTAAAGAAATAGAGGTGACCTTCAGAAATGTTTCTGTTGAAGCGGGACAAATGGGAGATGAAAATCCCTCTTCGGTTCACTTGTTGCTGGCATTACTTAAGGAACAGGGAAGCGCAGTTGTCCATATTCTTCAGAGATCCGGTATTACATATCGTTCATTGAGGGATTATATTAAAGACAACAGTCCGGAAGAAGAGGTAAAGGACATTGATTTTCACTTGAGTGATGAAGATCCTGTCCAATATGGCACTGATGCAAATAAAGAAACTGACAATACTTCCGATGAAACCCCGTCACTTGACAGTTATGGGAATGATTTAACAAAAGCTGCCCGTAGTGGCAAGTTGGATGCGGTTGTCGGCCGAGATCGTGAGATAGAGCGGCTTGCTCAGATTCTATGCAGGAGGAAAAAGAATAATCCTGTACTGATAGGGGAACCGGGAGTTGGTAAATCTGCCATCGTTGAAGGTCTTGCAATTCGGATTTCTCAAAAAATGGCTCCGAGGACACTTCTTGACAAAAGGATAGTGTCACTGGATATGGGGTCTCTCGTTGCCGGTACGAAGTACAGAGGACAGTTTGAAGAGAGAGTGAAGTCACTGCTGGAAGAGGTTAAAGAGGTTGGAAATGTCATTCTTTTTATTGATGAGATGCATACAATGGTAGGCGCTGGAGGACCTGCAGGTTCTCTTGATGCAGCAAATATGCTGAAGCCAGCATTGGCAAGAGGTACTCTTCAGTGTATCGGAGCGACCACTATTGATGAATACAGGAGAATCATCGAAAAAGACGGTGCATTGGAGAGAAGATTCCAAAAGATAATGGTTGAACCGACTGATTACAGAGAAACTCTGAGTATTCTTGAAAATATTAAAGACAGATACGAAGAACATCATAACGTCAAATACACAGAGGAAGCGCTGAAGGCCTGTGTTTCACTGTCTCAGCGTTATATTCCAGATAGATTTTTGCCTGACAAGGCAATAGATGCAATGGACGAAGCGGGATCGAGAATTCATCTGAACAGCCTGAATGTACCTGAAGAGCTTGTTGCCCTTGAAAAAGAGCTTAAGTCGATAAGGGATAGAAAACGAAAGGCCGCTGTTGCTGACGATTTAAAAGTATCAGCGGATCTGAGAATTGTTGAAAGGCAGAAGACAAAGCAAGTCAAGGAGATAGAAAAGAAGATGATGGATGATGAGAATCAGAAGCCTACTATTGTCACGGATGAAAATATTGCAGAAGTCATTTCAATGATGACAAATATCCCTGTTTATAAGATTGCCGATTCTGAAAGCAATAAGATCAGGAATATGGCAAATGTTCTGAAGACCAAGATTATAGGACAAGACGCCGCTGTTGATACGGTTGTCCGTGCTATCCAGAGGGGAAGGGCGGGGCTGAAAGATCCAAACAAGCCTATAGGCACATTTATATTCCTTGGCCCGACAGGGGTTGGTAAAACTCAGTTGGCAAAGAAGATAGCTGAATATATTTTTGATTCCCCCGATAATATCATCAGACTTGACATGAGCGAATATATGGAGAAGTTCTCTGTCAGTGCCCTGATTGGAGCGCCTCCGGGGTATGTAGGATATGATGATGGAGGGCAGCTTACAGAACGGGTGCGCAGGAAGCCATACTCGGTTGTACTGCTCGATGAAATAGAAAAGGCTCACCCTGATATATTCAACCTTCTGTTGCAGGTCTTTGATGAAGGCAGACTTACAGACAGTAATGGCAGGTATGTTGATTTCAGAAATACTATTCTGATAATGACTTCGAATATCGGAAGCCGTGAAATTAAAGATTTCGGTGGAGGTGTAGGTTTCAAGACCGGTACACGAGGGTTCGGGCTGCAGAATAATGCGATTATTGAAAAAGCTCTGCAGAAGTCATTCTCTCCTGAATTCTTAAACAGGATAGATGAGAAGGTAATATTTAATACCTTGACTCAAAGTGATATAGATAAGATTATCGATATTGAGCTTGAGGAGTTGCTTTCAAGGATGGATAAGATGGGATATACGCTATCTATAGACAAGGAAGCAAAACGGTTTATTGCAAATGAAGGATTTGATCCAAAATTTGGAGCCAGACCGCTCAAGAGGGCTATTCAGCGTTATGTGGAAGACCCGGTTTCAGAATCAATCATCAATGGTAATCAGTTTGTTTCGGGCTTCAGTGTTGAATTGAACGAGAGCAAAAATGGGACATTGGCCGTGCCTGTCTTTCAGGATAACCCCAAGGCTATAGTGAAGAAAGCTCCCGGGAGGCCAAAGAAGGTTGTAGCAGATATTTGATGCTTCCGAGATTTTGAATTTCAACGTAATCATCAGGATTGAAAGAAATATTCCTGTAGGCCTTGTCCTGCAGGAGTTTTTTTTGTGATATTCGCTCAAATGTTTTTTTGTTTACGAAAAACTTTACAGGAGATCGTTCTCCGGCTTTAAAAAAGCCAAGTTTAATGTAGGCATCCCCACCTGACCACTCTCTGTCTGCATAGGACATTATCTCGTCGGGAGCCTGATCGGAAATAAATGCCGAGAGCATTTTCCCCATCCCGCCGGATATTCTGCAGTTCGGAAGAGAAGCATATCTGACCCATTCATAAGAGTTGAGAATTTGAAGATTCCCTCCAATAGAACGCTGCATTGGTCTTGAGGCCGAGAATTCCGAGACAGCAACCAGTTCATCCTTGAGAAACAGGCCGTATTTGTATTTGCTTTTTGCGCCTCCATAGAAATGGTTGATTTCCAGAAAGGCATTTGCAATTGAGGCATCTATTTTTTGCACATCGCATTTTCTTGCAAAAATGCTCCTGAATCTGCCCAGATGGGCGGCAATTCTCTCTTTCAGAACAGAGTTTGAACTTCTCCATTTGTCTTCGAAAATATAGATTCTCTGCCAGTTGCTTTTTGGGTCGGGAATGGTGGAAATGTCGAGCTGTACAATGATAATCTCCACCTCATTTTCGGGGAAAAGAAATGAATCTCCGATGCGGCTGAATTGAAAGCCGCATTCTGTCAGGAAAGAGACAAATTCCTCACTGAAATTCATAATGACAAAGGTATTAAACTTCTTTTGGTCTGCTAAAAAAAAGTGCGTAAATTAGCAGTTCATATTGTAGCAAACTTTAATTGAAAATTAATGGAAGAAATAGGGGATACGACAGGTAGGATAATTCCTATCAATATTGAGACCGAAATGAAAAGCGCATACATAGATTATTCTATGTCTGTGATTGTTTCACGAGCCCTTCCGGATGTCAGGGACGGATTGAAGCCTGTACACAGGAGAGTGTTGTTTGGTATGGAAGGCCTTGGGCTTGATTACTCCCAGGCTACCAAGAAATCAGCCCGTATCGTAGGTGAAGTAATGGGTAAATATCACCCTCACGGTGATTCAAGTGTATATAATGCCATGGCAAGGCTTGCACAGCCTTGGAATATGAGGTATCCTCTCGTGTTTGGACAGGGTAATTTCGGATCAGTTGATGGAGATCCTGTTGCAGCTCAGCGTTATACAGAAGCAAAGTTGATGAGGCTTGCTGAAGAGGTTCTTGAAGATCTTGATAAAGATACGGTAGATTTTATTCCAAATTTTGACGAATCTCTGAAAGAACCTACTGTGCTTCCGTCAAAGGTTCCTCTTCTGCTTTTAAACGGGGCATCAGGTATTGCTGTCGGAATGGCGACAAATATGGCCCCTCATAATTTGACAGAGGTTTGCAAGGCTGTCTGCGCATATATTGACGATAACAGTATCACAACCGAAGGTTTGATGAAATATATCAAAGGTCCGGATTTTCCGACCGGCGGTATTATTCAGGGTACTCAAGGCATAAAAGACGCTTATGAGACAGGACGTGGCAAGATTGTCATCAGATCAAAGACTGAAATAGAGGTATCGGAGAGCGGCAGGGAAACAATTGTAGTGACCGAGATCCCTTATCAGATCAATAAAAGAGAACTGATTGAAAAAATAGCTGAACTTGTTGAGAACAAGAAAATTGACGGTATCTCATATATTAATGACGAGAGCGACCGAAAGGGTATGAGGATCGTTATTAAGCTCAAGATGGGAGCAGTGTCAAATGTTGTTCTCAATACTCTTTTCAAGTATTCTCAGCTTCAGGCAAGTTTCTCAGTAAATAATATTGCGCTGGTTGACAGACGTCCACGCCTGCTCAATCTGAAAGAACTTATTAAGTATTTTGTACTTCACAGGCATGAAGTTGTTTTAAGAAGGACAAAATTCGAACTGAATAAGGCTTTGAAGCGCGCCCACATTCTTGAGGGACTTCTCAAAGCGCTTGATATAATTGACGAAATCATTGCTCTTATCAGAGCCTCAAAAACAGTACAGGAAGCTCACGACGGGCTGGTTGAGAAATTCGGTTTCTCTTCAGAACAGGCTGATGCCATTGTGGAGATGAAACTCCGTCAGTTGACAGGACTTGAAAGAAGTAAACTTCAGGCTGAATATGATGATCTTGAGAAGTTAATTCATCATTTGCAGGATGTTTTGGGAGATGAAAAACTCCAGTATGGAATCATAAAGG
>CAZPLM010000131.1:0-6223 GCA_964587275.1 uncultured Muribaculaceae bacterium
GGTACGGTTACCCGTACGGCAGTTTAGCAAACTGCTGGTTTCAGCCACTCACCCACCTCACCATGGTGTATTTGCGGCTTCAACTAATTCTAAAGGATTGCAAAGATAGGTCTTTTATTGTATTCCTCAAAATTAATTTTATTAAAAATATTTTGGAATGATTAAAATTTGATGTATATTTGCTGTCCCTTTCGAGGGGGAGTTATCGGGATGTGGCGCAGTTGGCTAGCGCACTTGGTTTGGGACCAAGGGGTCCTCCGTTCGAGTCGGAGTATCCCGACTTCAAAAGGAAGCTCGTCTTTTAGAAGACGGGCTTTTTTCGTTTTCGTCTACAGAAGAGGGAATATTTGAGGACGGACTGGGGCAAACAGCGTTTTCGTCCACAAAAGAGGGCGAAAATGAGGACGGACTGGGGCAAACAGCGTGTCCGTCTACAGAAGAGGGAATATTTGAGGACGGACTGGGGCAAACAGCGTTTTCGTCCACAAAAGAGGGCGAAAATGAGGACGAACTGGAAATGTAAAACAATAGTGGAGCAAATTAGGCAGATCGAGCAGATGATGATCGTGCGGATCGAGCAAATTAGGCAGATCGAGCAGATGAGGATCGTGCAAATAAAGCAGATAGGATCAAATCAACCGAATCAAGTGCCATAGCCGGGCAAATCAATCTGAGCAACCATGAGGGCACGGGAGGATTTGTCAATCGCCGGAGCATTTACTTATGAAAATCAGTCTGATCAACCATGAGGAACAGGTGCGGATCAAACAGGCGGACAAATAATTTGCTAATGAGAACCTGCTTGAACCAACTGCCTGTTGGTGTGGATCAAACATGAAGAAAAAATGCTGCCGGAGGGATACTTCGACAGCATGTCCAAATCAATATAACTTCGGCCAATTATTTCTTGGCGATATGTTCGCGCATATCGGTATCGGCCTGTATGTTCTTGAATTTGTAGTAGTCCATAATGCCGAGGTTGCCACTTCGGAAAGCGTCTGCCATTGCCATTGGGACCTGAGCCTCTGCTTCTATCACTTTTGCACGAGCTTCCTGTGCTTTTGCCTTCATCTCCTGCTCGAGAGCGACTGCCATAGCCCTTCTCTCTTCTGCACGTGCCTGTGCGATATTTTTATCTGCATTTGCCTGATCGATCTGAAGTACAGCTCCGATATTTTTTCCGATGTCGATGTCTGCAATATCAATGGAAAGTATTTCAAATGCCGTTCCGGCGTCAAGGCCTTTCTGAAGAACCACCTTGGAGATTGAATCAGGATTTTCCAAAACCTGTTTGTGAGACTCTGCAGAACCGATACTTGAGACAATACCTTCGCCAACACGTGCGAGGACAGTCTCTTCACCTGCTCCGCCGACCAGCTGCTTGATATTCGCTCTTACGGTAACACGGGCTTTGGCTATCAACTGGATACCATCCTTCGCTACAGCTGTTACAGGAGGTGTATTGATAACTTTGGGATTGACAGACATTTGAACTGCTTCAAACACATCACGGCCGGCAAGGTCAATGGCTGCAGCCATTTTGAAGTCAAGGAAAATATTTGCCTTGTCTGCAGAAATGAGTGCGTTTACAACCTTCTGAACGTGTCCTTTTGCAAGGTAATGTGCTTCAAGTTCATTTGCATTGAGTTTGAGTCCGGCTTTTGTGCCGGTAATCATTGCCATTACTATTGTTCCCGGGGGTACTTTTCTCCAGCGCATCAGGACGAGCTGGATGAGTGAGACTCTGACTCCGGAAATCAGCGCCTGGAACCACATTGTGACAGGGAAGAACCACAAGAGGATGATAAGCGCAAGAATTCCTACGCCAATCCAGATGAAAAGCATTGCAATATTCATTTTTATTGGTTTTTATAGTTGTCTTTATCGTAACGTTTGACGAGAATCTTTTCATTTTCCAGATAGGCCACGACAAGCTCTGTCTGCTGGTCGATGAAGCCGTCAATAGATTTGACCTCAACGTTTTTATCTCCGAATCTGGCCATTCCGACAGGATTAAGTCTTGTTGTAGAGATACCCATCATGCCTTTTTGTATGCCCTTATCAGCAGGCTGAGTGTCGACTTTTGAGGTAATGTTTGTATTCAACTGTGCTTTTCTCCAGGTCTTTGACCTCAGGGAATATATGACAAACAGTGTTACAAGGATCAAGGTTATCAGCAGGATTATAACTCCGCCAACGTATCCATAATGAGTAAATCCGAGGTAACAGGCGTAGCCAAGGGCTCCCACCCCAAAAATTCCGGCCACTGCGATACCTGGTAACAACAACAACTCGACAAGAATCAGCAGGATTCCTGTCAGGATTAGAAATATGATAAGTCCCATATACATTTTATTGTCTTGCTAAGATATACATTTTTTACAGATTATTTAACAAGCTCTACAGAAAGACCCTCAACTCCTTCGTCCGTAAGGGTTTGCATCAGTCTGTCCGCTTTATCTTTGTTGTCAAAAGGTGCGATGAAATAGGTGGTTACTCCTCCTTCTACAAACTTTGCAATATCTTTACTGCAATGTTGCCTGATCAGCGCGAGAATGGCAGATGGTATTCCGTCTGCATAATCAAGGAAGACAAGTTTATATTTAGCGTCAGATTTTGCAGAAACACTTTCAAGCCGCGCTTTTTTAACCGGGATGGATTTTCCCTCTTTGTATGCCACTACAAATGCTGAAGGGAAACCGCGTTTCTTAATCCTGTTGAGATTTGAGAGGGCTTCGTCATATTTATCAAATAACCCTGCGGTATAGAGATATTTACCTGAACTCAGAACTTTCTCAAATATAGGACTTAAACCCTTGAATTGTCTAATATCAGGTTTTTTAGAGGTTACAAAAAGCTGTATCTGAAAAACAAGATCTGCCGGCATAAGTTCTTCTCCATATATTACTGCGGTATCCAGAATCTGGAATGAGAAGTTGACCTGTTTTTCCGGAACCTCGAAGTTCAAAGCAGGAAATGGTGCGAGAGAGTGTTTTTCAAAAGCATAATGTGCCGTCTGTCCCGATTTGGATGTTTTCTCTTCATTTTCTGAAAGGTCTTCGGTATTCAGGATGGTGCCTTTCATCAGAAAATCCATTTCAAGGGCTTGAATGGCGACTGAAATATCACCAAGTTGTGACTGCAGCCCCAGTGTGATATTTTCTCCCTCTTCAAGTTTTTTGGCCAGATATGTCCGGTCATCTTCATTTTGAGTGGAGGAGTAGAGGGTTCGGTTCTGTTCCTGATTATTCTGCATTGTTCTGATGGAATCTTTAATAGAACGGAATGACGCAAGCATTTCGGAATATTTTACAAAAATAGAGTCTGAATGGCTTGTTGCATTACCCTCATTTTTTATCTCCTGTATTGCCGACTGCTCATTTTCAACCTCAAGTCTTGCAATCCTGCGGACTTCCGATAAGGATTCAACAGGTGCCTTGACAGGAGTACTGTCAAATTCAACGGCATATATTTTAATACTGTCTGCCTGACAATCTCTGTTTGAGGCAAAAAGGGAGAATGTTCCTTCGGCATTTGAAGAGAACAGCAGGTCATCGTATGGGGAAGAGAAAGGAAATCCGAGGTTTTCAGGAACTCCCCAGTCACCAAGGGATTCATCCCATTTGCTGACAAAAATATCATAACCTCCCATACCAAAGAGGCCCCTGGATGAAAAATAAATTTCATTTCCATCTCTGCTCAGGACTGGAAACAACTCATCTTCAGGAGATGTAATGTTCTCATTTATCAGGCTTGGAGTGCTCCATAGAGAATCGTTAAGTTTACTGCTTTCGTAGATATTGCTTGTGCCACTGTTGTCTCGTGATGTATAAAAAATCCTGTTTTCATCACCCTCAAAAAGGACAATTTCTCCATTTTCGGTCTTTTTCCATGCGTGGTCAGGAATGTGGCTGTAGTAGAGAAAAAAGTCAGATCTCGGAACAGTTATAACATTGATTACTTTCGGTTTCGTTGCATATTTTAACATATTCAGACCATTTTCACACTGGGTGATTTTTTCAAGGATTTTGATGTTTGAAAGGGAGTCAGAACTCTCTTCAAGAATGGTTGAATATATAGTTGAAGCGGCACGGAAGTCATAGGTAAGGCGCAGAGAATCAGCCTTTTTTAACAAATCGTTTCTGTTTTGGGTAAAAAGCAGAAACGGTAAAAAAAGAAGAAAACAAACCAAAATATATCTTTTGTACAGACGCATATTTTTCTAAAAAAGGAAAACAAAATTACTAAATACTTTATATATTAAGAAAAAATAGTAATTTTGCACACTATTTTTGATTATAATCTGATTTAACTAAAATTTAAAATAACAACCTTATGCAAAGTAAAGGAGCCATTCGTTTAGTGGCATTATTGATCGGGTTGGCCTGTGTATTCCAGTTATCGTTTACTCTGGCCACCTACAGGCAAGAAAAAAAGGCTGAAAAGTATGCTGAAAAATTGGTAGAAGCCGAACAGCAAAAGCCTTCTTTCGGCAACATTTCTGATTTGGACAAAGTTTTCTATTTGGATTCTGTCAGAGCGGAAGCACAAAGAACTTACCTTGATTCCGTATCGTCCGAGAAAGTTTATTTCGCTTACACCTACAAGGATGTAAAAGAGAAAGAAATAAACCTTGGTCTGGACTTAAAGGGAGGTATGAATGTGATGCTTCAGCTTGATTTGGCCGAGCTTGTCCGTTCTTGTGCCCGTGAAAAGACGACACCGGAGTTTCAACAAGCTATGGCTCTTGCCGTAAAAAATGCAGAACAGTCACATACAGACTTCATTACATTATTTGCAGAGGCATGGAACGAAATTGCTCCCAACCAGAGAATGTCATTTGATATTGATGTTGACAAGTTGAGCGGCGATATCAAGAATAAATCAAAGGCAACAAATGATGAGATTATCAGCCTTCTTCACAGTGAGGCTGAGAGTGCAATCAACAATTCATATTCAGTAGTAGAGAGACGTATCAACCAGTTTGGTGTGGCTCAGCCTAATATGCAGAAGATTGCAAGAACCGGACGTATCCTTGTAGAACTTCCGGGTGTTAAGGAGCCTGAGCGTGTAAGAAAGCTCCTCCAGGGTACTGCATCTCTGGAATTCTGGCATACTTATACATATCAGGAGATACTTCCTTTCCTTCAGGAGGTAAACGAAGTACAGAGAGACAGGATGAATTCTGTAAAAGATTCTACTGCAAATGTTGGTGAAAAAGAGGAAATAACCACTGTTGATGCAAAGACAGATACATCAAAGAGTGTAAAGGAAGCTCTTTCTGAAAATATTTCTCAGGAAGAGGGTGATATTGAGGCTTCAGCAGCATATAATAAAGAAAATCCACTGTTTGCAAAGTTAAGACCTCTCGGAAACAACAGTGCCTGCTTAGGTCTGGTTCACTATCGTGATACCGCTGCCGTAGGGCAAATGATGAGAAGTTCGAATGTTGTATTCCCTTCTGATTTCGTTCCTGCATGGTCATTCAAACCAAACAGTTCACTTCCGGGAATTCAGCAGAATACCTATTATGAGCTTGTTGCTCTTAAGAGCACTGCAGGTAAGGGCGCTGTTCTTGATGGCGGAGTTATTACTTCATCCAGAGTTAATTACAATCAGATCAGCGGTAGTGCAGAGGTCAGTATGACAATGAACAGTACAGGCGCTGCAAAGTGGGAGATAATAACCGAACAAAGTATAGGCAAGCAGATCGCAATCATTATGGACGGCTCTGTTTACTCTTATCCTAATGTTCAGAATAAGATTTCGGGAGGTAGTTCTCAGATCACAGGTAATTTTACCAGAGAAGAGGCAGAAGACCTTGCAACTGTATTGAAGTCAGGTAAACTTTCTACTCCTGCGAAGATTGTTCAGGAACAGGTTGTAGGTCCTTCATTGGGTAGTGCATCCATCAAGTCAGGTATGCTTTCATTTGCAATTGCATTCCTTCTGGTATTGGTTTACATGATCTTCTTCTACAGAAGAGCAGGTATTGTTGCCGATATCGCATTGTTGTGCAATGTTATCTTCCTGTTCGGAGCGCTTGTTTCATTTGGGGCTGTTCTTACATTGCCGGGTATTGCAGGTCTTGTGCTGACTATGGGTATGGCGGTCGATGCGAATGTGATCATATATGAACGTGTGAAGGAGGAACTTAGAGCAGGTAAAGCTCTTCGTCTTGCTATCGCTGACGGTTATAAGAATGCATATTCTGCAATCATTG
>CAZPLM010000132.1:0-6214 GCA_964587275.1 uncultured Muribaculaceae bacterium
CGCTGTACAACTTGCCTATGACGATACTAAAGAGAAACACGCCAGCAAGCCCCAGATAGGGCACTTTAAAAAGGCAGGAACCACGCCTAAGCGTAAATTGGTAGAATTCAAGGATTTTGATTTTACCAAAATTAAACTTGGCGATACTATTACCGTCGAAGATCTCGACCTTAACTGGAAAGAGAATGTCGACTGGGTTGACGTAACAGGTATTTCTAAAGGTAAAGGCTTTCAGGGTGTTGTAAAACGCCATGGATTCGCCGGTGTCGGAGGAGCAACTCACGGCCAGCACAACAGACTTCGCCACCCTGGTTCAATGGGTGCATCTTCTTGGCCATCAAGAGTATTCCCAGGAATGCGTATGGCAGGCCGTATGGGCGGTGACCGTGTTAAGGTTTTAAACCTTCAGGTCATCAAGATTATTCCTGAGAATAACTTAGTAATTGTAAAGGGTTCAATACCTGGAGCTAAAGGTTCTTATGTAACATTGGAGGATTAACGTCTATGAAATTGGCAGTTTATAAAATTGATGGAACAACTTCAGGAAAAGAAGTTGAACTTGATGACAGCATCTTTGGCATAGAGCCGAATGATCATGCTATTTATCTTGACGTTAAGCAAATTCTGGCTAACAAACGTCAGGGTACCCACAAGACAAAAGAGCGTTGGGAAGTATCATACAGTACCAAGAAAATGGGGCGTCAGAAAGGCGGCGGCGGTGCTCGTCACGGCAGTATCAAGTCTCCAACATACGTTGGCGGCGGCAGGGCCTTCGGACCTCAGCCTCGTGACTACGGTTTCAAACTCAACAAAAAGCTCAAACAACTTGCGCGTTACTCTGCTTTATCCTATAAAGCTAAGGAAAGCGCTCTTATGATGGTTGAGCCTTTCTCAATGGAAGCGCCTAAGACAAAAGAATTTATCCAGATCCTTAACAATATTAAGGCTAACGGTAGAAAAGTTCTTATGGTTCTTCCTGATAAACAAAATAATATTTACTTATCGTCTCGCAATCTTCCTGAGATTTCCGTTATCACTGTTGATGAAATCAACACTTATAACATCATGAACGCACACCAGATGGTCATGGTTGACGGAGTTCAGGATATTCTTGTGGAAAGACGTAAATAATCCAGGAGCGATGGGAATACTAATTAAGCCAATAGTAACTGAAAAAATGACGGCCCAAGGCGATAAGTTGAGTCGTTACGGTTTCATTGTTGACCGCGAAGCGAATAAAATCGAAATAAGGAATGCGGTCGAGCAGATGTATGGTGTCTCAGTAAAGGATGTCAATACTGTAAGATACTACGGAAAAAAGAAAAGCCGCTATACTAAAGCCGGTATGTTAAAAGGCCGTACAAATCACTTTAAGAAAGCTTATGTGACTCTGGCCGGAGATGATAAAATAGACTTCTATAGCAACATTTAAGGTCATGGCAGTACGTAAATTCAAACCGGTAACACCCGGCACAAGAGGTAAGGTAATCAGCGCATTTGACGATATCACTTGCTCTGTTCCTGAAAAGTCATTGCTTGCTCCAAAACGTGGAACCGGCGGACGTAACAATCAGGGGAAAATGACAGTACGCTATATCGGCGGCGGTCATAAAAGAATGTATCGTGTTATCGACTTCCTCAGGGATAAAGATAACTTTAAAGCTACAGTAAAAACAATCGAATACGATCCAAACCGCAGTGCACGCATTGCTCTGGTTCAGTATGAAGATGGTGAAAAACGCTATATTATAGCTCCAAACGGACTCAAAGTCGGTCATGTAATTGCATCAGGTCCCGGAGTTGCGCCTGAAATAGGCAACACTCTTCCGTTATCGGAAATTCCACTTGGTACACTTATCCACAATATTGAGCTTCGTCCCGGTTGCGGCGCATCAATGGCCCGCAGCGCAGGAACATACGCTCAGTTGACAGCTCGCGAGGGCGGACATGCTATTCTTCGTTTGCCTTCGGGTGAAACAAGAATGGTGCTTGTCACTTGCCGCGCAACTGTCGGTACGGTATCAAATCCAGATCATAGCCTTGAATCACATGGTAAAGCAGGTCGCAGACGCTGGTTAGGTCGCAGACCTCGCAACCGTGGTGTTGTTATGAACCCTGTAGATCACCCTATGGGTGGTGGTGAAGGTCGTGCATCCGGAGGCCACCCACGCTCACGCAAGGGCTTGATTGCTAAAGGATACAAGACTCGTAACCCTAAGAATACTTCCAATAAGTTCATTATTGAAAGAAGAAAGAAATAACGGAATAAATTAATAGATTATGAGTCGTTCACTTAGAAAAGGTCCTTATATTCAGGACAGCTTGGAAAAGAAAGTTCTTGCTATGAATGAAGGCAGCAAGAAAAAAGAGGTAATCAAAACCTGGTCTCGCGCCAGTATGATTTCACCTGATTTTGTAGGCCATACGATCGCCGTACACAACGGGAATAAATTTGTTCCGGTATATGTTACAGAAAACATGGTAGGCCACAAACTCGGAGAATTCGCACCGACACGTACCTTTAGAGGTCACGCGGGTAATCGTTAACATTTAAAAAGAGATTACAATGGGAGCTAGAAAAAGAGAAATGGCCGAAAGGCAGAAAGCTATAAAGAAGCAAACAGCTATAGCAAAGCTGAATGATGTACCTACTTCACCTCAAAAGATGCGTTTACTCGTTGACAATATTCGTGGAGTAGAAGTTAACCACGCTTTGGATATTCTTAAATTTTCAAAGAGAGAGGCTGCTATCCGTCTTAGCAAACTTGTTCGCAGCGCAGTTGCAAACTGGGAAGCAAAGAACGAAGAAACAGGCCGTAAAGAACTTGAAAACGGCAACGTCATCGTTAAAACCATTATGGTTGATGAAGGTCGCAGTTTAAAACGTATCCGTACCGCCCCTCAGGGACGTGCAGCACGTATCCGCAAACGTTCAAATCACGTTACGATAGTGCTCGGACTTAAGAAAGAACAACAACCGGAACCAGTTAAGGAGGAAGCATAATATGGGACAAAAAACAAACCCGATAAGCAACAGAATTGGCATTATCCGTGGCTGGGACTCTAACTGGTACGGTAACTATGCTGACAGGATCCTTGAGGATTCAAAAATACGTGAATATCTTAACACTCGTCTTGCAAAGGCAAGTTTGTCAAAGATTGTCATCGAGCGTACTTTAAAACTTATTACAGTAACAATTCATACGGCCCGTCCGGGTATCATCATCGGTAAAGGCGGTACAGAGGTTGACAAACTGAAAGAAGAGTTGAAGAAGGTATGCAACAAAGAGGTTCAGATTAATATCTTCGAAGTAAAACGCCCTGAAACTGACGCTAATATCGTTGCAAACAATATTGCTCGCCAGGTTGAAGGCCGTGTTTCATATCGTAGAGCCATCAAGATGGCCATAGCATCAACAATGCGTATGGGCGCTGAGGGTATAAAGGTATTGATCAGCGGACGTCTTGGCGGTGCTGAAATGGCAAGAACCGAACTCTTCAAAGAGGGACGTACACCACTTCATACATTCCGTGCAGATATCGACTATGCATTAGCTGAAGCTAACACCAAAGTCGGTCTTCTCGGCATCAAAGTATGGATTTGCAACGGTGAAGTTTATGGCAAACGTGATCTTTCACCTAACGCCGGCGTAGCTGCAAATGCAGCAGGTCAGAATCGTGGAGGTGACCGTGGAGAACGCGGTGGCCGTGGCGGTGACAGACGCCCTCGTGGCGGTCGCGGCGGTGACAGACGTCCTCGCGGAGATCGTAACGATCGCGGCGATTTCAATGACAGACGTCCTCGCGCAGAGAAAGAAAACGCATAGTACTTTACGTTTTTTTACACATATATAAGAGGGCAGCCCATTAAAGGCGGCCCTCTTTTATTTTGCCCTTTCCCGTCAGTCAGCGCAACAACCGGGCTGTTGGTATTAAAAAATATATTACATTTGAAGTATGTTAAAGGCATTATTCACATCACTTCCTGCTTGCGTTGCATTATTCTGGCTTGCAATGATCATCTTTGATTTCAAAAGATGCAAAGCCCGAAGACCCTTGATGGCTTTTATGTCAGCGACAGCTTTACTCTATCTGTGCCACTGTGCCTTTTTCAATGAAGAAACTGTTCTTTACGGATATCTTGACCCTCTTTACGTTCTTGTCAATCTTTCAGTTTATCCACTCTACCTTTATTACTTGAGAGCTGTTGCCGGAGATGGGAATGATAAATGTCATTCATCGGAAATAAGAGGCTTCTTTTACCTGAAGAAATATTCGCTTCTTTTACCGGCAATAGTGATGTCCGTTTCCATCACCATTCTTTATCTGTTGATGACTTCTGCTGAGCGCAATTTATTTATCTACTGCTTCTTATTTGATGGAAACAGCTGTTTCTTCGATAACAGCACGGATATTGTTATAAAACTCCAGATTATTCTTCATAAGAGCGTTCCTCTGATTTTTGCTGCCGAAGTCATCTATGTCTTTTTTGCCGGGATGAAATCTATCAGGACATTTAACAGGAAAATTGCTGATTATTATACAAACAGCGACAACAGGAACTTGTTGAATATCCAGTGGGTAATGATTTGTTTCATAATTATTTCATTTTTTTCTACCACCGCAAATCTGATTGGTAAGGAGTTCTTCATTCACAGCGCCGATCAGATAGCAATACCTTCTCTTATATTCGGCACTATGATTTTCTTGGTAGGTTATGCTTCTTATAAACAACAATTTGATATAGAAGAGTTTGAAAAAGAATTGTTAAATAATGATACCACTCTTGCCGGAAAGAAAAAGCAACCTGAGTCAAGACTTTCAAGAGAACAGATAGATAATATCATTGTCTCAAAACAGCTGTTTCTTCGTAAAGATTTGAATATTACTGACGTTGCTCTTGAATTGGGAACAAACAGAACATATATTTCACAGGCAATCAATAGAGAATTCAACACTAATTTCTCTAATCTGATCAACAGTTATCGCATCGACTGCGCAAAAGCCATACTGTCTACAAAAGACGGAACACCTGACAATAAACTGATTGATGATGCCATCTGCAATACCGGCTTTGCGAGTGAAAGCACATTCTACCGTATCTTCAAAGAAACAACAGGATATTCGCCAAAAGCGTGGATCAACCAGCAAAAATAAAAACGGTCCGAAGCTTAATCGCCCCGGACCGTTAAAATCATAAATGATTTAGAAGAAGAGACTCATTCCTACGTCAATTGATAATCTTGAATATTTCAACTTAACACCCGTATCACCGATTTCACCACCGGCAATCTTGAATCCGTAAGAAACAGCCGGCTCAAGAGAAATATTGTCTGTAACAAAGAAAGCATAACCTGCGAGAATACGCAGATCAACAAACCCGACATCAATACTACCATCTGATAGTGCAGAACTTGATGCCCCTTTAAGATTTGCCTTTCCATAAGAATAGTTCAGACCTGCTCCTGCAAAAACACCCATAGGGAGATAATACTTTGCTCCTGCACCAATAGAAAGAAGATATGCGCTGTAATCTTCATATTTTCCATATTGGAGAGCCAGTTCCCCTTTGACAAGGAGATTGTCAACAACAGCATAGCCTCCGGAAAGAGCGACTCCGAAACGACTTACCTTGTAGTCACTGTCATGATCCACAATTCCTAATTTCATAGAGTTGAAACCAATGTTAAACAGTTGTGGATTAAGCATTTTTGTCTCTTGAGGAATAGATACCTGTGCAGATGCACTCTGAGTACCAATTGCAATAAAGAATGTACCCAATAAAACAAATAGAAGTTTTTTCATATAAGAATAAATTAAAATTATCGTTAAACAAAAATAACAACGCAATGACGATAATTGTTATTATAAAAGATAAAATTATTCCCATTTCGTAAAAATCACTCTCAAAACACCCTCAATTAGCCATTTTAACAAAGAATATTTATCCTATTCCCATATTAGAGCACAGCGCATTTTTTATTACTTTTGTACTTTAAAAGTAGGATTTCAGTCTTTATTTACATGGAACCATTAAAACACGAGTGCGGGATCGCAATGATACGGCTGCTCAAGCCGTTGGATTATTATCACAAAAAATACGGAACATGGATGTACGGGCTTCAAAAGCTCTATCTCCTCATGGAAAAACAGCACAACCGCGGCCAGGAAGGAGCCGGAGTTGCCTGTGTTAAACAGAATGTCGGCCCCGGAA
>CAZPLM010000133.1:0-6001 GCA_964587275.1 uncultured Muribaculaceae bacterium
CTGGAGCACAGGTGTATGAAGAAAATCCCTGGAGGATCTTTTCCTTTCCTGTGGAATCAATTGAAATAAGAATTTTTGGATAGCTGAATCCTGATTTGAGGGCAAGCACCTGATTGTTGGCCATTGGCATTGGCGAAGAATAGACAGTATAGAGTCTTTCTTTTTTCTTTGTCAAAGTGTCTAGAGGGGTATATTTTCCCCTTGAAAGATAGTCCTTTTCCCAAATTCCGGTCATCATTTCCGTGGCCTTTCTGAAATGTTTGCGTCCCGTGGTGCCAGTATATTTCTGAAATGAAATGTTCCATACTCCAGGGTTGTACCACAGATTTACAAATTCACTCATTATATCTCCTGCAAAAGTGTAATTGCATGAAAAGAATCTGATAGCACTTTCGGTCAGGTAGCCGAAAGAATATTTGTCCGGGGTGTAATATTTATAGGATCCGTATCGCCAGCTGTCATATTTCCTGTATTCTCCATCCAGAAAGGATGCTCTGAAAAACATCAGAAAATTCGGATCTCTACCTCTGCCTGAACTTGAAAAGTCTGTTTCATTCATAACAGCATCGCCTTCAAGAAACCATCTTGAGGGATAAAATCCGACTCCCAGCCCTGCAGACTGCTCGCCAATGATGTAGTATAACCACTTGAAAACACCTTTGGTGTAGTGTGTCATCTGTCCGACATGTCTTCCTTCGTGGACGGCAAGCTGATGTATCCATCCGTCTGCATAACTGCTGTATGCAGGTGGAGTAGTGATTATGTCAACTCGCTTGGGCGCCCATACGACTGTTGCATTGCTTTGTGATGTGTATGGGTGGAGGATCAGTGGTATCTTGTCAGGGTCGATCTTCAATCCGGACATTGTCTCTCCTCTTGTTCTTTCAAAAGCGAAGAGATATTCTCTTGCGAGAGAGTCAGTCTCTCGAGGGTAAATGATCCTGAAATTATTGCTTTCGAGAATGTTCCATCTTGAACTTGACGGATCTGTGCCAATGGTATAGTACTGTGCAGATAATTTTGTGTTGCAGAAGAAACCGAGATAGCTAAGGCACAGGAGAATACAGAGTGTTCTGTGCCGGTTTTCCCATAAATATCGTATTCCCCGCAACATTATTTTTATTTGCTGATAACGATTGCATTTTGCACTACTCTTTCTCCTTCCGGATCAAATAATTCATTATCAGATGGATGATTGACTACTTTTTTGTTTACCACCATAGTCGATGATCCTCCTCCGTCCAGATTGATTGCTTCAATGCATCCGAGCCATCTCATTATTTCCTGAAGTTCAGTCATTGATACGCCGGCGGCTCTTTCATTGCGACCGTCAACAACTACAAGAACAATAGTGCCGTCAGATTGTTTTCCAAGAGCTGTACGCGGGTGGCGGTTGGTGTTGAAGGAGGTATTTACCATCTGCTCGTCTTCAGAGTTGATGATCAGGACCGGTCCGGTAGTCAGGACATCTTCCGCCTGAATATATTTTTCCCATTCTGTAAGGTCGTCAGCTTTCAGAATATACATATTCCCCTGCCATGTGGCGATTGCTCCGTTTTGTCTGAAACTTCTGCCACTGCCCTGTTTTACCTCTACATCACAATAGTTGTTGTCCACAACATTACCGTCCACTCTCAAATAATTCACTGAATTATATGGAGGTTCCATATTGAAAAAAGAACCGTTTACAGCAGCTTCAGCATTTGTTTTCTCAGCCATTTTACTTGTCTTTTCGAGCGTGTTCTTAGCTGCAGATATTATATCAAATCTCATTCCATCAACCTCAAGGACGGAAATATATTGGTTTGAGTTAAAAAGAGAGGAATCTGAAAAATCGCACTGTTTCAGAACCATGCCGTTTGCGACGGCTGCTTCTGACCATTTCCCTTTTGCAAAGTCTGTAGAATCGCTTTGCTGGGCATAAGATGTGATTGAAAACAGCACGGCAAAAATTGGGGCTGTGATTCTGATGAGAAGGGTCATTCTATTGTTCATAGTATTGTTATTCATTGATTTCCATTATATCCTCGGATATATTGATAAGAAAGTCACCGACTCTTTCCATTTCATTGATGATGTCGATGTAATAGACGCCGGTCAAATATGAATAGACATTGTTTTCAAGGTTGAGAAGGTGCTCGTCTCGAAGATTATTACGATATTCATTTATATCATATTCGGCATCGAGAGCATTAGATATGTTGCTGATTTTGGTGTAGCCTTTTTCACAATTGTTGATCATTGCATCAAAGGCTATATCCAGCAAATCCATCATGTGGAGCAACTTGGTGACCATAGCAGGATTGAAACTCAGATTGTTGACATTTTTTCTCTGAAGTATTCTTCCGATATTGTATCCTGAATCGCCAAGACTCTCAAGTTCTCCGATGATTTTATACATAGCCTGAATTCTTCGACCTGATTCCGGACTGATCTCTCCTTCCGAGATTTTTGTCAGGTAGTCGGCTATTTCATATTCAACCCTGTCGGCTATCTGTTCGTAATGCTCAAGTTTTTTGAATAGAGCATCGAATTTTTCCGTGTCGGACTCAATTATTGCCTCACGGGCATATTGATACTGTCGTTTCATCAATTCGGCAAAATGGACTATTTCCTGTTTTGACTGGTTCAAAGAGAGCTCTGCGGTAGTCATAAGACCGCCCTGAATATATTTTAACCTGAATATTTCTTCCTCTTTCGGGCTTGGTATTATCCATGAAACAAGTTTGACGATACCGGGAGTGAACCAGACGAGGATAAGAGTATTGGAGACATTAAAAATCGTATGAACCATTGCAACTGAAAACAGCAATGTCATTGAGGCCATCGCCGGATCTGCTGCAGTTAACACTGAATATGGGGTAAAGGGATCCGCACATCCTATTCCGACGATGATTTTGGCCACAAGCTTTAAAAACGGCCTGAAGATCGAAAGCACCCATATCACACCGAAAACATTAAAGACCGTATGTGCTACTGCCGCTCTTTTTGCCTGGGTATTTCCGACAGCCGCTGCAATATTGACAGTGATAGTTGTACCGATATTCTCTCCGAGCACCATCGCTGCGGCCATTTCAAACGGTATCCATCCGAAATTGACCATAACTAAAGTCAGAGCCATAGTGGCGGCAGAGGCTTGCAGGACAATGGTCAGGGCTGTCCCGATCAGAACAAAAAGCAGGATTGAGCCAAATCCGAATCCTGTCCACGATTGAAGAAATGCAAGTACCTGTGGGTTCTGGTTAAGATCCGGGACGGAACCTTTCAGCAGGCCAAGTCCCATAAACAGCAATGCAAAGCCGATGATCATCTGTCCGATGTTCTTCCTTTTCGCATTTTTCATCATCATGAACATGAAACCAATTGCGATAAGAGGGACAGATATGACTGAAAGATCGAATTTAAAACCGAATGCAGCTATAATCCAGGCCGTTGCCGTAGTGCCGATGTTGGCACCCATGATAACCCCGATGGATTGAGTCAGGGTAAGAAGTCCGGCATTTACAAAACTTACAGTCATTACCGTGGTAGCAGAAGAGGACTGTACGATGACTGTAATCAGCAGACCTGTAAGGATCCTCTTCAGTGGGTTGGAGGTCATTTCTGCCAGGAAATTGCGCAAACCGTTTCCGGCGACCTTTTGGAGTGACTCGCTCATTAAAGTCATTCCGTATAAGAATAAACCCAGGGAGCCTAACAGTGTCAGTACCTGAAATACAACGTGCATACTTTTTTGCGTTTTATGACACAAAGATATATAAAAAATGAAGTTGAAAAATATGCAGCATCTTATCATGGTTTATTTTTTCTTTGTTTTAAATGGGTATGTTTTTAAAATGCGTAACTTTATAACCTGAATTGCCATATTATTACATATTTGCTTATGACACCGCATGGGATATAATGAGATCATACTTTCAGTAAACGCCACTTCAATAATGTTGCTGCTTCTGCTTTCGCTGTTGCTTCTGATTTCGACGAAGTTCAAGGGGGAAAATGCTTATGCGGCTTTCATTATCGTTTTTACGACAGTCCCTGTATATCTTTACAATGTCTGCCGTACCGAGGAGTGGTATAATGTGGCATTATGGCTCTCTCCTTTGGCCTTTTCAGTTAATACAATGCTTATGCCATTGCTTTGGCTGTTTGTCAGGAGGAACTTTGACTCTAAATTCAAATTCAACTGGGTGAAATTATTGCACTTCTTGCCGACGATTGCGTGTACTGTCATTTATTGTTTCTTTTTTTTCAGTCTGACTCCTGATATGCGCTTTGAGATGATGATATATGAGAATACAGGCGATGATACATGGCTTGGGGATGTAAATGCCATTGTTGTATTTGTACAGATGTTTGTCTATTTTATTCTAATGTTCATTTATATGCACCGTATCCACAAGGTTATTTCCGAGAACCTTTCCGAATCGGAATGGCTTTACAAAATGTGGATTCCAAAATTTATACTTCTCTTTGCATGTCTGTTCCTGGTGGTATTTGTCGGTTATATATTATGGCCCCGTACTGATGCCTGGTTACCGCAATTATTGAATATTTGTGCAATGAGCTATCTGGTGTATAATGCGATTAAGTCGGCTGACGTACCTCAAGTTGAAGATCTTACGGTTCGTTCTGCTTCGATATCAAGTGCCTTTGATCAGGAGAGCCAAACGCGGGCGCAGGGTGGTTCTGAACGGGGGCAGGTTGGCGCTGGACGGGTGCAGGCTGATTCCGGACGGGGGCAGGTTGGCGCAGGACGGTGTTGTTCAGAGGGGGAAGAGTCCGAATGGACCCAGGCTGATTCCGGACGGGGGCAGGTTGGCGCAGGTTTGGACGTGGCTGGAAAGGGTGGGGCTGAATCTGACGGATCTGAGCGTGCTGGGTCTGGCTTGAGAGATTCTGGACGTGACCGATTCGGACACAATCCGGCAGAATGCGAAAGAGATTCAGATGAAAGCATCGATATTGAGCAACTGAAGAGATATGCCGATGACATGGTGAATTACTTGAACTCATCAGAGGCGTTTCTCAACCCTAACCTGACATTGCAGGAGGTGGCCGTGGCGATGAATGTGTCGCCAAAAAGGCTCTCAAAATCTATCAATACCATTTTAGGCAAAACATTCTTTGAAATGATCAACGGGTTGCGTATTGAAAAGGCAAAGCGCATGCTTCCAGGCTATAAATCAAGCAATCAAACACTTGACTCTATCTCATCTCAATGCGGTTTCAATTCCAGCATCACATTCAGTAATGTTTTCAAGAAGATGACGGGTGTTACTCCGGCAAAATGGGAATCATAGATAATTCAACTTTTTGGAAGAATTTTGAGGTTCAGATTGATTTCAGACAAGCTATTGATGTGATGTGTGCCCATTATGATTTGCACCACGAAACTCCTATTGCGTTCAGGCTTTGGCACATTCTCCTATTGGCAGACCATCGATAGATTCTACGAAACTTCTATTGCGTTCAGGCTTCAGTCTATAATTGAAGTACGTTCATTACAATTTGCACCTCATTAATTGCACTTTTGCCCAACTTTTGGGACGCAGATCATATTACGCCTGATGCCATTTTTGTCTGCCAGTGTTTTTTTTGCCTGCAGGTGCTTTTTTCGGCCGCAGGTGCTTTTTCCGTTTGCCGGCAACAAATTGAGGGCTTTTTGTCACCGATCCGTGCTTTTTCTGGCCGCCGGCAACAAAACAAGGGCTTTTTGTCACCGACCCGTGCTTTTTCTGGCCGCCGGCAACAAAACAAGGGCTTTTTGTCACCGACCCGTGCTTTTTCTGGCCGCCGGCAACAAAACAAGGGCTTTTTGTCGCCGCCCCGTGTTTTTTCTGGCCGCCGGCAACAAAACGAGGGCTTTTTGTCGCTGACCTCCACGTTAAACCTCACAGGATTTCTCTCTGCTCAGATGAAATGTGCATGATATGACCTCTGAACGTGATTTCTGCCCATTTGGTTTTCGAGAAGAGCTGTTGCCTCAAGTCATCACCAGCGT
>CAZPLM010000134.1:0-2094 GCA_964587275.1 uncultured Muribaculaceae bacterium
GACCCCTGTTGATATCAGAAAGTCCCTGAATTCAGGTAACTTATCGAAATTCCTGCTGTTTGCGCATGTTACCACATCATATTCAAGATTATTCGACTTTACTATGTTCTTTATTGCGGTCAATGCCTTGTCATAACAGCCTGGTATGCCTCTCATCCATTCGTGGTCCTCTTTAAATCCATCAAGACTGACAGTAATTGCTCTTAGTCCGGCATCTTTCAGTGAATCAAGCATTCTGCTGTCCAGAAGAATTCCGTTTGTGACAAGTCCCCAGGGAAAGCCTCTTTTATAGAATTCTATCCCTGCGGCTTCGAGATCTTTTCTGACAAGTCCTTCTCCTCCGGTGACTATTATCATCGTCTTGTGTGGATCGACATGAGGAATGATGTTATCAAGAACCTTGAGAAAGTCCGCAACAGGCATATCCTTGTTTGTGGCATTTTTTTTACAATCGCTGCCGCAGTGTCTGCATGCAGCGTTGCATCTAAGGGTACATTCCCAGAACAGTTGACGCAGTTCGTGGTTGATTATTTGTTTGTCCTGCTGCTTTCTCGCTACCTCGATTGCTATTTTTTTACCCAAAGAGATTTTCTTGCCCATTTCTTATAACTATTAGGAAGGTTATTTCTTTTTCAGTATCATATCTTTTTTGAGCTCGAATTCGCCCATATACCATGTCCCTTCCTGTTTTGAAATCTGAGTGAAGGAATCTTTGCAGCCGGCAATTATTGAATCTTTTTCGAATGAGCCACCGTTTGATTCGCCATCAATATCTTCAAATACTGTCTTGATGACATATTTGTTTTCTGAATAAGGAGGGTATTGAGATACTGTCAGTGAGTAATTGCCCTTATCATCTGATTTTCCGGTTGGCATATCGTATGTGTTCCAGTACCAGGTGCTGTCATTTATTTTGATGCCGCTCGTAGAGGTTATTTTTATATCTTTTAAAGGTTTGCCTGCCTCATCGAATATACTGCCTTTTGTTGTATAATCAGCATTAGGACACCCATATTCTACTTTCTGTTGTATCGTATCGCAACTTGAGAACCCTATGATGGAGAGTAAAGACAATACAACCCATTTTGATTTTTTTATTAAATAAAGAACCTTTTTCATTTGTCATTTAATTTATCAGTTTAATGATAAATGCAATGATACTCTAATTACTGCGTTCAAACTACAATATTATGCCTGGTGCTCTTTTCTCAAAAGGTCGAAGACTGTCTTGACCGGATTAAATGTTATAAGCGGCACATCAACAAAAAGAGTATTCCATTCGCTCATAGCACCATTCCACAGCCCCGGCAACTCCTGTGCCTTGAGATTTCGGCCTTCATAACTTTTTGATGAGATGAAGCCGGCCTTTTCATCGACATATTTTCTAAGGTCGAACTTGTTTCCCACATAGTCTGTAAGCGAACATATCATATCTACAGGATTGAAATGAGTACCACTTGCAAACAGACTTGCAGTATTTGGATTATTCGGGTCAAGCTGCGCTGCCTCAAGAATTTGCAGAGATGAGCACCCGTCATTCCCCTTTACAATAAAAGGACCGCCACCGGGCTCTCCAAGATTTCTTACCATTCCGCAGACTCTTATCGGCCTGTTAAGTTTGTTGAAGAGGAAACAGGCAAGATCGGCTTCAGGCATCTCTATTTTCTCTTCAGGCAGGGAAATGCAGTATTCTTTTTGAAGATAGTTGATTATCTTGTTGAGCAGAAAAGTATCTTTGACACCGTTCTTTGCTTTTGATTTTTTCTCGCAGCCAATACCGTACTGCTTTGAAAGCATTTTTAAAAGTGAAAATGTTTTTTCTCTGCTTTCAAGGAGCCTTCCTGTTACTATTTTTTTCCATAATACTGTCTGCTCAATTCGAGATTCGTGGATGACATTATCTATGTTTTTAATGATCAATATGTCAGCATCACATTCGTTAAGGTTTTCAATCAATGCTCCGTGTCCTCCGGGTCTGAAGAGCAGGCTGCCATCATCTTTTCGGAATGGCTCATTGTTACTGTCAACAGCAATAGTATCTGTGGCAGGCGATTGTAAGGTGAATGAAACGTCGAGCTTTACATTATACTTATT
>CAZPLM010000134.1:2104-5995 GCA_964587275.1 uncultured Muribaculaceae bacterium
TTTACAGATAAAAAGAGCTCTTTGAAACCGTCAAGGTGTTCAGGTGAAACTGAAAAAATAATGTGTGCATATCCATCGTGCCGTTTAGCATATAGAGCGCCTTCGACAAGATGCTCTTCAAATGCAGTGCGTGAGTAGCCCTCTTCGTGATAGCGGTGAAACAGGATTTCTCCTTTCGGTTTTTCACCATAGTTAAGGCCGCTTGATGTAAGAGTGTTTTCAATTATTTCTTCAGGTTTCTTCCATTTAAACAGTTTGTCGGAGTAAAATGCAAAATTCTGAATATGGTCAGTGAACATCTTGCCGTATGATCCATCGGAAAGAATTTCCCCTTTTTTCAGTGAATCAAGGGCGCTGTACAGATCTTTAAACATTCTTGATGCCGCTCCGGATGCAGGTACAAATTTCGAGAGCTTGAGTTTCCTGCATTTTTCATACTCTTTGAGAGCTGTCGCCCTCTTCTTCTCATCAAGGATAGTAATGCCTGACTGAGGCGTTGCAGCGGAGATAACATTCAGATAGGGGAAACCACTCTTAAAAAATGAGAGCTGCTTATCAATGTTGTCCGGACTTATTCCCTTGCCTGCAATTTGAGCTAAATCTTTTTTGCTGAACATTCTATTTGCTTTTTATTATCCAAAGTTAATATAAAATTAAGTAACTTTCGACATTCAAGAATTTGGCTTGTTATGAATTTGAACGAAGATACCTACAGGGATTGGCTGAAGATGCGTGTCTATTCTGATGAAAACAGAATGGAGGTGATTGAAAAGCTTTTTGTAGCTATTGATGATATCAGAGGCATTATTCTCGACGATTATCCGCTCAGGCTTGACGGTTTTCTTTTTTATTTATGTCTTAAAGGTCACTGTACACTTCTAATTGACCTGAATTCTTACGAGATTTCCCCAGGATCTCTTGTTGTTACAATACCGAACCATGTCATTCAACTTTCCAACCAAAGTCCTGATTTTACAGGTAAGGTCCTTTTTGTTTCGAGACAATTTACTGAGGATATGATAAATAGACTTCAGGATGTTACTTCTCTGTTTTTCTATGCCAAAAAGCACCCATGCCATAAAATGAATGAAAAGGAGGTCAGCGCATTTGTTGAGTATCATTCTTTTCTTATGAAAAGAATCGAGGGTACTTCGATTTTCAAAAGACAAATTTGCGAAGGTATTCTTTCCTCTCTGTTCTATAGTGCGTGTGAAGCTTTCGGACGTGATATTCTTTCTTCTGACAAGGCCGGACAGACAAGGAAACATATTCTTTTTGACAGGTTTATCGCATTATTGATGGACAACTATAAGACGGAGAGATTGATAATGTTTTATGCAGACAAAATGTGCATTACGCCCAAATATCTTTCATCTCTTGTCAAAGAGGTGAGCGGCATGTACGCAGGACAATGGATTGATCAGGCTGTTATACTTGAAGCGAAAGTGCAGCTGCGAAACACTGATAAGACAATCCAGCAAATCAGTGATGAACTGCACTTTGCAAATCAATCATTTTTCGGAAAATATTTCAGGCATCACACCGGCTTTTCTCCAAGCGCTTATCGTCATTCCTGACAATCAGATAAGTGCTTAACACTGCTGAAATAAAATATATTCCCGTTAATATCCATAATGAGATGTACTGATGAGCTACTTGTGGCAATTCTGCTGCAGTAGTATTGATCAGAACATAGCCCTGTATTCCGTGAGTAGAAGGGAACAGCCATCCAAATAATTTCCAGAATTCGGGAACATTTGAATAAGGCCATGAAACTCCAGCCAGGAATAATAGCATTATCGTGAATGGCAGACAAAGGACCATACTATCCTCCCTTTTCCTGAAGAAAATGCTTATTGAAATGCCGAAAAATGTTGTGGCAAGCAGGAACGGGAACATAAACCTGAAGACAGTCCAGATGTTACCTATATGAGGCAGGTTGAATATTCTTGGTACAATGCCGAGAATATAAGCTGTAAGTGCCATATATATCAGAATATAGGCTGCAGCTTTGCCGAAAACGACTCGATAAATCCCTCTGCCTCTAAGTCTTTCGGGCAGTATTGATGAATTCTTGTTTTCTTCACGTGCTGTACCCTGAAGCATTCCGATGCCAAACACGAGAGTTTGATGAATGATCAGGATCAGAATCATCGGAAGCATAAAGCTTGCAATGCCTGAATCGACAGGATAGAGTGTAACTTGATTATACGGTATGTTTTTTACCATCTGAAGTCCGCTTTCACCACTCTTCCCGAGAGCGGCATATCTGTCAATCTGAATATCGTTCATTTCATCAAGCAGAACCGCATTGACTGCCGTATATACTGTCTTGTATAGCAGGAAGCTGCTCAGATCACAATAGACAGAAAGATGAGCCGACTCATTGTTTGCAATATGCTGCTGAAAATCAGAAGGGTAGAATATGATTCCATGTATCTCCCTCTTCTCCATCAGTTTTCTTGCTTCATCCATAGTGGCGCAGTGATCAGTTACATTGACCTCTCTGCAGGCATCAACTTTTCTGGTGAAATCTCTTGTGTATTTTGAGTCACAGTTATCTACAACGGCTACGGGTACGTCATGGAGTATTTCTCCATTATAGACAAGCGGGTAGAGGATCGGATAGAGTACGCCGGCTACGAAAAAAATGAGTACCACTCCTCTGTCGGTGAATATTCTGTGGAGTTCATTTGTGAATATTTCCCATAAGTCCCACAATCCCTGTTTTATGTACGATATTTTTTTCATCTTTTTATCTTCTTTACCTTTTCAATCAGATCTATATCGACCTGTTCCTCATAATTCATCATCGTAAAGGCATTCGTAAGCCTCTTTGATACAAGGAATGGAAGCATCTGGAATGCAATGAGAGCACCATACTGCAATGTTGAACTTAGAGGTCCGAGTCCATACAGAAGGGTGTGAACGTATGTTAGATAATAATGTCTCAACGGAGCTATATAACTCCAGGCCTGAATAGCCGGATACATTGATTCAACCGGATACGTAAATCCCGACAATGAAATTGTTATAACAGAGAAAAGAGCAGTGAGGCAAATACCGTCCCTCAGAATAGGCATAGCTCCGATAAATGTGATTCCAATTGCCTGCATTGCTACCACAAGCAATATCACACTAAGGTTCAAAGTGGCGAACTGCCAATTGAGGGAGAAGTGCATATATCGGAATATCAGAGCATTTCCTATTATTCCCATTATCGAGCAAATTATGGTGTAGGGAAGTACCTTTCCTATAATTACCCGCTTCATCGATCTTCCTCCAACTTCATAACATTCACGTGACGTCTTCTCTTTCATCTCGCTTCCTATTGAATATACTGTCATCAGCATTGCTATTATTCCGAGAAGTCCGGGGAGGATTGTAGATAGAAGGTACAGGCTGTAGTTTGTCCATGGATTGCCGATATAGTGAGCATCAAGGATTACCGGCTGGACTAAATCCATTATTTTGTCTTCTGTAAACCCCTGAGTCCTCAGTAGCTCCCTCTGTACGGCGCCGGAAGCAAGTGTCGCCATCTGAGTCAAATCCTTGAATGTCAACGTACCTCCTATAAGATATGAGTAGTTTACATAATATGATATTTCAGGCCTTTTGAATGCAAGCAGATCTGAATAAAAATCACCCGGAATATCAATGAATGCATATATTTTCCCCTCCTGCATCAATTCTCTCGCTTCCTTGTGGCTTGAAAGAGTGTATTGAATATCTGCATATTGGGTTGCCTGAAGCTCTTTTACAAACCGTCGCGAAATTGATGAGCCGTCTCTGTCAACTATGGCGACAGGCAGTTTTTGCGGCAGCCCCTCATCGAAGAATGTGAGGTAGAAGAGATAAAAGACTGACATAGTCAGAACCATCGATACAAGA
>CAZPLM010000135.1:0-5965 GCA_964587275.1 uncultured Muribaculaceae bacterium
GATAGAGGGAGATGAAAATTGCTGACCAGAGCATCTGGAATTGAAAATTTATAAGGAGGGAAAATGAATTTGTTGGTCCATCCGTCAAAAGGTCTGATCTGGCTCGTGGTAGTCACAAACGTTTCAAGTCCCCTCATAACCGTGATGCCGACACAAAAGACCTTTTTCCCTGATACCTTGGCTTTATTTACGGTATCTGCGGTTTCTTCTGAAATGATCAGCTGTTCGGAGTCCATCTTGTGTTTGGATAGATCCTCTACATCTACTGTATGGAAGTGTGCGTTTCCCATGTGAAGTGTAAGAAATGCTGTATCAACTCCCTTTATTTCCATTTTCTTAAAAAGAATTCTGCTGAAATGAAGTCCGGCGGCAGGTGTGGCAACAGCTCCTTCATTTTTTGCGAAGATTGTCTGGAATCTCTCAGTATCAATCGGTTCGGCTTTTGGACGTATCCATTTTGGAATAGGAAGTTCACCCATTTTATATAATGTGTCCTTGAACTCTTCATAAGGACCCTCATATAGAAACCTCAAAGTACGGCCTCTCGAAGTGGTATTGTCAATTACTTCGGCCACAAGGGCATCATTTTCTCCGAAATAAAGTTTGTTGCCTATACGGATCTTCCTCGCAGGATCCACAAGAACATCCCAAAGCCTCTGATCTCTATTTAGCTCGCGAAGCAGGAACACCTCGATTTCCGCACCTGTCTTCTCTTTGTTGCCTCTCAACCTTGCAGGAAATACTTTTGTGTCATTAAACACGAAGAGATCTCCTTCGTCGCAATAGTCGATAATGTCTTTGAATATTTTATGTTCTATCTCTCCTGAATTTTTATGAAGGACCATCAGGCGTGATTCGTCACGTTCCGCCGAAGGATATTTTGCTATTTTTTCCGGTGGAAGGTTGAAATTGAATTGTGATAATTTCATTATTGATTATAATTAAAGCGCATATTTAGTATATTATACGAAGAATAATTAAAAAAGTTTCAATTCGTCTAAACAAATTGCATTTTTTATTAAAAAATCTCCGGAGGCAGTACGCTTTAGCGCTGTCAAATGAGCCCCGCTGCCAACTGCGAGACCTAAATCTCTGGCAAGAGAGCGAATATAAGTTCCCTTGCTGCATCTTATTTTTATAATTACGTATGGAATACCGCTTTCAGTCAGTGCAAAACTCATTAATTCCATCTCGGAAATATTGATTCTGGCTGATTTTAATGGGACTTCTTCCCCTGCTCTGGCCATCATATAGGCTCTTTTCCCATTAATCATTTTTGCCGAAAAAATAGGAGGGACCTGATCCTGTTCGCCCAAAAAAGATGGAATAGTCTTGACTATCAGCTCCTCTGTTATATGTTCATAAGGAAACGTAAAGTCAACTTCTTTTTCAAGGTCAAATGACGGGGTAGTGGAGCCAAATTGAAATGTTGCTATATATTCTTTTTCACTTGCCTGCAGAGTTTCAGCAATTTTAGTTGCCTTTCCTGCGCAGATTACCAATATCCCTGTGGCAAGCGGGTCAAGCGTTCCTGCATGTCCGACTTTGATATTCCTGACTTGAAAATGGCGCTGAAGAGCGAATTTGACTTTTCTTACCGCATCAGCTGAGGTCCATCGGTATGGTTTGTCAACAGGCATAACAATACCTTCCGGAAAGTCGGCAATGTCTCGAGATAATTTTTCTGTATTATTCCTGTCTAAAATATAGGCATTAATCATTCGGTCTTTATTTGCAGGGTATCTTGTCTATTCTTCTCTGGTGGCGTCCACCCTCGAATGAGGCTGAAATGTAGGCTTTGACAATCTCTTCTGCCTCCGGCTCAGTAATGAAGCGGGCAGGCAATGTGAGAATATTTGCATTATTGTGCTGTTTTGCAAGTGAGCCGAGTTCAGGCTTCCAGCAAAGTGCGGCACGGATACCCTGATGCTTGTTGAGTGTCATTGAAATGCCATTGCCTGAACCGCACATTGCAATTCCAAAATCGACTGAATGGTTTTCAACGGCTTCTGCAAGTGGATGAGTGCCGAAATCCCTGATTGTGTATCCCATGGATGTCAACATCTGTTTCAAGGCCTCTTTAAGTTCATATCCGGCGTGGTCTGCTGCCATGCCTATGATTTTATTCTCCATACTATATTATTGTTATTTAAGTACTTTTAATGCCCGTTTGATTCTGTTGTCAACCTCTGTCTTTCCAAGCAGCGCCATTATATCTGCAATTGAAGGTCCTTTTGATGTCCCAACGAGAAACAGCCTCAAAGTATTCATGACTTTTCCCATGTTCCAGCCGTTTGTTGTTATTGCATCATGAAGTTTCTCCTCAATTACTTCTTTCGTAAATGGAGCAATGTCTCCGACAAGGTCCTGGATTTGTGGCATGATCTCTCTTATATCATCTCTCCAGAATTTTGCAACTACGGCAGGATCATAATTTGCAGGTGACTCGAAGAAGTAATCGCTCAAATCCCAAAAATCATGTACGAAATGGGCTCTCTCTTTTATCAGGTTAACCACAGCGATGATATATTCATCACTGAATCCTGTAAGTCTGCCCTGTTCATCAGCTTTGAACTGTTGTAACAATACACTCTCCGGCTGCATTCTGAGATACTCCTGGTTAAACCATTTGGCTTTTTCCGGATTGAAGCGGGCCCCGGATTTGATGACTCTTTCAAGTGAAAATGATTGTATCAGTTCATCAAGTGAGAATATCTCGCGGTCATTACCTGGATTCCAGCCAAGCAGTGCGAGCATATTAATAAATGCTTCAGGATAGTATCCATCTTCACGATAACCTCTTGATACTTCTCCCTCTTCATTTGTCCATTTTAATGGAAATACAGGAAAGCCGAGCCTGTCACCATCTCGTTTACTTAGTTTCCCCTTTCCGTCTGGTTTTAGAAGCAGAGAGAGATGGGCAAATTCAGGCATAGAGTCCAGCCATCCGAAAGCCTCATATAAAAGATAGTGGAGGGGAAGGGATGGAAGCCATTCCTCACCGCGGATGACATGGGTGATTTCCATCAGGTGATCATCAACAATATTGGCAAGATGATAAGTAGGAAGTTCATCGATTTTTTTCCATAATACTTTGTCATCAATGCTGTTGCTGTTGACCTCAATGTCACCTCTGATCATATCGTGAAGCTTTATGACTCTGTTTTCCGGGATTTTGAATCTGACTGTCCAGTGGTTGCCTTCTTTCAGTCTTTTTTTGACTTCTTCAGGAGGAAGTGTCAGTGAGTTCTTCATCCCGTTCCTCGTCTCACAGTTATATATAAATGTCTTTTTTTCAGCTTCAGCCGCCTTTCTTAAGGCATCAAGTTCCTCTGCGGTATCGAAAGCGTAATAGGCATATCCTTTTTGTACAAGTTCTTCGGCGTATTTACCATAGATTGATTTTCTTTGTGATTGTCTGTAAGGAGCATAAGGATGTTTTTCTGATGGAGTCTCAATGATGTTTCCATCCTGGTCCACACCTTCGTCCGGATAGATGCCGCACCAGCGGAGTGACTCAATAATATATTTTTCAGCCCCAGGAACAAATCTCTGAGAATCAGTATCTTCAATCCTCAGTATAAAAGTTCCGCCCGCCTGTTTTGCAAAGAGGTAGTTAAATAATGCGGTTCTTACTCCTCCTATATGGAGCGGTCCTGTCGGACTGGGTGCAAAACGTATTCTTCTCTGTTTCATTTTATTCTTCCTGTTCTTGATTTTCCTGACTGTTTTCTACCTTTTCAATCCTTTCTTTATTCAGCATCCGTTCTCTTCTGATGTACGCCGGTTCGGCATATAATTCCGCGATTTGCTCTCCGCTGGAGGTTATTAGAGCCGGTTTGCCGGAGATGTGACTTTTATTTCTGATAGTGGACAATTCTCCGGAGAGCAAAGGTAATCCCTTTTTTTGAGTCGGCGAACCTTTTGTCGGTTTGACTTCAATTCTATTGTTGTTGTTCAGTAGCGTCTGGTCTATTACCGGAAGAGAATTCATTACAAATCCCGTAGCAATGATGGTGACGGAAATGTTCTCTCCAATAGAATCATCTTTGACAACGCCTCTCTTGAAATTGCTTGTAGGACCGGTATAGTTCTTAATATAGTCCATTATCTGAGAGAGTTCATTGGTTTTTAATGCTTTACCTGCTTCGCTGCTCGACGTGATATTGACAAGTACACTTTTTGCTGTTTTCATGTCATATTCATTAAGCAGTGGCGAGGTAAATGCCATTTCAACCGCCTGTGCCGCTCTGTCCTGCCCTGATGCGATACCTGTACCCATAAGGGCCATACCGCTGTTACGCATCACCATCTTCACATCTGCAAAATCGACATTAATATAGCCCCTGCTGGTAATGATTTCTGAAATGCTTTTTACTGCAGTTGAAAGAACTTCATTTGCCTTAGGGAAAGCAGAGAAGATATCAAGATCCCCAAACATTTCGTATAGTTTCTGGTTATCAATGACAAGAAGGCTGTCAACATTCTTATCCAGTTCTGTAATGCCTTCTATAGCCCTGTTAAGCGCTTCAATGCCCTCATCTCTGAATGGCAGGGTTACAACCCCGACCGTCAGAAGCCCTCTTGCTTTTGCAGCCTCGGCAATTATCGGGGCTGCACCTGTGCCGGTGCCTCCTCCCATACCGCAGGTGATAAAAACCATTTCGGTACTTCCGTCCAGCATTTTGTTGATTTCTTCGAGTGATTCTTTTGCGGCTTTTCTACCTACCGATGGGACTGTTCCTGCGCCAAGTCCCCTTGTAAGTACACGGCCGAGTTGAATCTTTGTGGGAACAGGACTCATTTGAAGAGCCTGAAAATCGGTATTGCAGATGACGAAATCCACAAATTTGATATTCTGCTTATACATATAAGTGACGGCATTTCCGCCGCCGCCGCCAACACCGATGACTTTGATGATATTGGCTGACTCTTCCCAGTTGTCAGGTATTAAATCTTCTTCCATATTACTATCCCCTATGCTTTATCATTCCCGAAAAATGAGGTAAATATATCCCCAAGTGAACTGCTTCCTCCTTTGTTTTCCTCATCTTTTTTATTTTTATTCTTCTTTTTTTGTTTTTGGCCGGATTGTGCGGATGCTCTGGCATCTTCATTTTTCTTTTCTCCAAATATATCCCTGTTGAAATCAGGCCTTTCTGTTGCGTCTATCTTTACATTCATTTTTTTCGAATGTTCAAGAGAGGCAATGACGGCCCCTACGGCAGAGGATGAATTGGTGTCAAAGCAATCTTCACATGAATCCTCACTGATGCTCCCCATAGGAGAGGCGAGTCGTACATTCCTTTCCAGAATGACTTTTGCAAGTTCCCTAATGTTTTCAAGATAGCTGGTCCCACCTGTAATAACTACTCCGGCAGGTACTTTCTTTGAATATCCCGATTGTTCAATGATATACGCGACAGCTTCGAATATTTCAGTCATTCGTGCCTCAATTATCTGAGCGAGAAACAGCATTGTCACCTCGGTATCCGCACTTCCTCCAACTCCCGGTATTACAAGTGTCTTGTTCTCATCCATGCTTTCCTCTACGCAACTGCCATATTCAACCTTGAGAAGTTCTGCCACTGAAGAGGTTACGCAAGCTCCTAACCTGATATCTTCAGTTATGGAGAGGCCACCGAAAGGAATGACGGAGACATTTCTGATGATTTTGTCTTTTACAATGACCACATCGGTGGTTCCGCCTCCAACGTCTATCAGTACAACTCCGTTCTCTTTTTCCTGTTCGGTAAGAGTGGAATAAGATGACGATACAGTTGAGAGAACAGTCCCTGTTATATTGAGTCCGAGCTTGTCAGCCACTTCTTTTTTGTGTTTTGCAGAAGAAGCCTGTCCGATAACAAGCAGGAAAAATCCCTCAATCTCCTTTCCCTTCATCCCTTCAACGTCATAAGAGGCTACACCTATCTGTTAGTCTCTTCCCTCTTCCATTATCCCCTGC
>CAZPLM010000136.1:0-5585 GCA_964587275.1 uncultured Muribaculaceae bacterium
GATCCGTACCTGCAGCCATTATATGATGCTCTTGGGGACATGATTCCTCCTAAAAAGCTTCAAGCCTTTATGGAAGATGGCGTAATACAGATTGCTCCACTTGCATATATGAGGGGACGTACTCTTGACAGGGCATTCGTAATCCTGGATGAGGCTCAGAATACATCATTGGGACAGTTGAAAATGTTCCTTACAAGAATGGGACGCGAAGCAAAATTCATTGTTACCGGTGATGCCACCCAGATAGATTTGCCGGACAAAAGGGATTCGGGATTATTGAAGGGTATAGAGCTGGTAAAATCAATCAGAGGAATCAGTATTGTCGAGTTTGACAAGGAAGATATTGTCCGTCATCCTCTCGTGACCAAGATAGTGGATGCATTCGAAAAGGATGCAAAGTCAAAAGAGGAAACAAATAAATAGAGAGTTTGGTACTATCTTTGTCTTATCGTGCAGTATGATTAAAAGATTATTATTTTTCACGCTGCTCCTTGCCTCTGTCATGAGTGCCGGAGCACAAACTTCGGATCTTCAGAATTCACTGAAAAGACATATCGATTATCTCAGTTCGGATGCTCTTAATGGCCGGAAAGCCGGCTCAGAGGGAGAGCGTCTTGCCGCAGAATATCTTTTTGAACAGCTTTCAAATGCAGGAGTCGAAATGCTCTCAGGCAAAGAGGGAGATACTTTTTCTATTGTAAGCGGTGACGATACCGTCCACTCTATGAACATTATTGGAATAGTGGAGGGGTTTGATGCCACTTTGAGGAATGAATATATAGTTGTCGGAGCAAATTTCGATCATTTGGGATTCAATAATTTATCTGTAAATGGAGAAGAGTCGGTCCAGATTTATCGTGGAGCTGATGCCAATGCATCAGGTGTCGCCTGTCTGATAGAACTTGCTAAAATGATCTCCTCAAGAAGTCTTTCACTTCGCAGATCGGTACTTTTTGTTGGATTCGGAGCTTCTGAGAAAGGTCTTGCAGGTTCTCGCTATTTTACCGAAGGCGGATTCAGTGATATCGGAGAGGTCAAGGCAATGGTAAATCTGAGTATGCTTGGCAGAGGTAATGCATCTAATCCATTCAGAGTATATAGTACGGTCTCTAAAAATGATGTTAAATCTCTAATGGATTATGTGTTGGATAATGAGTCTGTTACAGTAAGACCACAGCTTGCCGGCGGGGGAATGCCCTCATCTGATTATGTGCCTTTCTATCAGAAAGAAATACCGTCATTTCTGTTTACTACAGGAATAGCGAGTGAATATCGTACAACCAGGGACATTCCGTCTTTGATATTATTTGATAATATGGAGTCGGAATGTGTCTATTTGGAAGCATTTGTCAATTCTCTTTCAACCAAAGACTTTCTACTGCCATCGAAACAGGTGGCAAGTGTCGGTGAAGACATTTATTCTATGGCCGATTGTGACAGGAAACCGCAGTTTTTCCATGCGGATGAACAGCATTTCCTCGATTCGTGGGTCTATAAATATTTAAAATATCCGGATGCTGCAGTGAAAGATGGGATTCAGGGAAGAGTCATTGTCTCTTTCATAATTGAAAAGGACGGGACTGTTACAAATGTAAAAGTTGAAAAAAGTGTTGATGAATTACTTGATGACGAAGCCGTTAAAGTTATTTCTATCTCCCCCAAGTGGATACCAGGCGAAATATCCAAAAATAAAGTCCGTACAAAATTGGTTCTTCCTGTAGAATTTCACTTGAAGTCAAACTGATTATAGTCAGAATTATTGTTAAATTTGCAGTTTATAATATTTGATTAATAAAGTAATCTGCGATGGAGTATAATTTTGTCGAAATCGAGAAAAAATGGCAGCAGTATTGGGCTGACCATAAGACATTTGAGGTTGATGTTGATCCTGCAAAGCCTAAATATTACGTGCTTGACATGTTCCCTTACCCTTCAGGGGCCGGCCTTCATGTCGGTCATCCGCTGGGATATATTGCAAGCGATATTTACAGCCGATACAAGAGGTTAAAAGGATTTAACGTTCTCCATCCGATGGGATTTGACGCATTCGGTCTCCCTGCTGAACAATATGCCATTCAGACCGGTCATCACCCTGCAGTTACTACCGAAAAGAATATTGACAGATACAAGGAACAGATGAATAAAATCGGTTTCTCGTATGACTGGTCAAGAGAGGTACGTACCTGTGATCCTGATTATTACAAGTGGACCCAATGGGCGTTTCTTGAAATGTTCGATCATTGGTATGACAGTGCTATTCAGAAAGCCCGTCCTATTGGAGCTCTTATTGATATTTTTGAAAAAAGTGGTAATACAGGGGTAAATGCGGCGTGTGGCGGCACTTCCATGTTTACCGCAGAACAGTGGAACGGTTTCTCGGAAAGAGAAAAATCAGATATCCTGATGCACTATAGAATTGCCTATCAGGGAGAGACTTCCGTCAACTGGTGTCCTAAGCTTGGGACAGTATTGGCAAATGATGAGGTTAAAGAGGGGCTTTCTGTTCGTGGCGGCTACCCTGTTGAACAGAAAAAAATGAAACAGTGGCAATTGCGTGTTTCCGCCTATGCCGAGAGACTGCTTGCCGATATGGATCAGCTCCAGTGGAGTGATTCACTTAAGGAGATGCAGCGCAACTGGATAGGTAAGTCTCAGGGTGCTGAGGTGGTGTTTAAAGTATCAAACGGAAAGGAAAATTTCGATATGACAATTTTTACAACCCGTGCAGATACATTATATGGCGTTACTTTTATGGTACTTGCACCTGAAAGCGACTGGGTTGACATATTGACTACTCCGGAGTGCAGGGAAGAGGTTGATAAATACCTTCTTATGGCCAAGAAAAAGACGGAGAGAGAGAGAATTGCCGAGACAAAAAAAGTTACCGGTGTCTTTTCAGGTCAATACGCAGTCAACCCGCTAACAGAAGAGAGAGTTCCGATCTGGATTTCAGAATATGTTCTTGCCGGCTATGGAACAGGCGCCATTATGGCTGTTCCTGCACACGACAGCCGCGACTATGCATTTGCAAAGCAGTTTAATCTTCCTATTATTCCTTTGATTGAAGGTTGTGACATCAGTACTGAAAGTTTTGATGCCAAGGATGGGATCATGTGCAACTCAGGTTTTTTGAACGGAATGAGTGTGAAAGAGGCTATTCCTGCAGCTATTGATTATGTTGAGGCAAAAGGTATAGGCAAGAGAAAGATCAATTACAGGTTGAGAGATGCAATATTTTCACGTCAAAGGTATTGGGGCGAACCATTCCCGATTTATTATAAAGACGGAATTGCCGTTGCCATGCCGGAAAGCGAATTGCCCCTTCAACTCCCGAATGTTGATAAATATCTGCCAACGGAGAGCGGTGAGCCGCCTTTGGCCAGAGCTGAAAACTGGACATATAACGGATATCCGATTGAAAAGAGCACAATGCCCGGATTCGCAGGCAGCAGTGCTTACTATTTGAGATACATGGATCCGAACAACGACAAGGCCCTGGTGGGAGCATATCCGGACAAGTATTGGAGAAATGTGGATCTTTATATTGGAGGTACGGAACATGCGACAGGCCATCTTATTTATTCCCGTTTTTGGAACAAGTTTCTATATGATTGCGGCTATGTATGTGAGTTGGAGCCATTTAAGAAACTTGTCAATCAGGGTATGATTCAGGGACGCTCCAATTTTGTCTACAGAATCAAGAACTCAAATAAATTTGTATCATACGGACTTAAAGATCAATATGATACAACAGAGATTCATGTTGATGTAAATATTGTTGAAAATGACAGGCTTGACCTGGAGGCATTTAAACATTGGATGCCGGATTTTGCAACTGCGGAATTTATTCTTGAAAATGGAGAGTATATCTGCGGAGCAGCTGTTGAGAAGATGAGTAAATCAATGTTCAATGTAGTTAATCCTGATAGGATATGTGAAAAGTACGGGGCTGATACATTGAGGCTTTATGAGATGTTCCTCGGACCTCTCGAGCAGTCAAAACCATGGGATACCAAGGGTATTGACGGTGTCCACAGGTTTTTACGCAAATTCTGGAGGCTCTTTTTCAATGGGGAAGAGTTCGCTGTTTCTGATGAAAAGGCTACTCCTGCCGAACTGAAAGTGCTTCATAAGCTAATCGGAAAGGCTCAAAGTGATATTGAGAGCTTCTCATTTAATACTACTGTCAGTGCCTTTATGATTGCCGTCAATGACCTGAGTGACCTCAAATGCAATAAGAGAGAGATACTTGAACCTATGGTTACAGTTCTTTCTCCATTTGCCCCTCACATTGCTGAAGAGTTATGGAGTATGCTCGGGTACAGTGAGAGCATATCATTTGCAGCGTTCCCTGAATATATTGAAAAATATACTGCTGAAGATACATTTGAGTACCCTGTCGCCTTTAACGGGAAAATGCGCTTTAAGATAGAGTTGTCCAAAAGTTTGGACAATAAGGATGTTGAGGCAGCTGTTCTTTCAGATCCGAGAACAGAAAAGTATCTTGCCGGCAGCAGTGTCAGAAAAATAATTGTTGTACCTTCAAAAATAATAAACGTCGTATGTTAAAACAAAAGTCCATAGCAAAAGTCATTAAGGAGTACTTGATGATGACGGTGGGGATGTCTCTCTACTGTATCAGCTGGACGGCATTCCTGATCCCGAATGAGATTCCCGGTGGGGGTGTCACAGGACTTGCTTCCGTTATCTATTATGCCTGCGGATTGCCTGTACCTTATATGTATTTGGCAATTAATCTGCTGTTGATTGTTGTGGGCAGTATTATTCTTGGCAGAGGCTTTGGGATAAAAACCATTTATTGCATTATAATATGCACGATTATGCTTAAACTTTTGCCATTGATTCCATGGAGCCCTGATATTCAGGATAAGTTGATCAATGCAGTGTTGGGAGGTACTCTGGCCGGGGCCGGCATAAGCATCGTTTTTATGAATGGCGGCAGCAGTGGTGGAACGGATATTATTGCAATAGTTATTTCCAAGTACAAAGAGGCTTCTCCTGGTCGGGTATTCCTTTATTGTGATCTTATCATTATCGGGTCGATTATATTTTTGCCTGACAAAGGACTTGAAGATGTCATCTATGGTTATATTCAGATGGTCTCTTTTTCTTACAGTCTTGATTTGATACTTACCGGTAATAAACAGTCTGTCCAGATATTGATATTCTCTCAGCATTTTGATGCGATAGCGGATGTTCTTACCAATGAGATGCACAGGGGAGTAACTGCTCTTAATTCTGTCGGGTGGTTTTCAAAAAAAGACGGAAAAGTGCTTATCGTTGTAGCTCGCAAAACTCAGCTTGAAAACATTACAAAAGTAGTTAAAGAGGTTGACCCCGCCGCTTTCATTACGGTATCTCAAGCAATGAGTGTGTACGGAAATGGGTTTGATCAAATTAAAACAGGTGTCAAGGGAGCATGGAAAAAAGCAGAAAACAAATCATTAAAACAATAAAGTCTTATTTCATTATTACAATAGGACTTTTGTGTTATACGCTTGCCTGGTGTGTCTTTATCATTCCCAATCAAATGGTGGGAGGAGGCGTGACAGGTATCTCCGCAA
>CAZPLM010000136.1:5595-5962 GCA_964587275.1 uncultured Muribaculaceae bacterium
TTGTACCGGTTTTAACGTAAGTTATTCTTTCTTTCTGATCAATACGATCCTGCTCATTATTTCTATTAAGGTGCTGGGTAAGGGATTCGGATTAAAGACTGTCTATGCGATTGTAGTCACGACTGTTTTCCTCAAATTTATTCCGAGTCTTATCCCGATGACATTTATTCAGGAATTTGCGATTGAGAATGGAAAGTTGTTGTGTGCTATTTTTGGAGGAGCTCTCTCAGGGGTTGGAATAGCCCTGACATTTTCTCAGGGGGGCAGCAGTGGCGGTACAGATATGATTGCTCTTATGATAAATAAATACAGGAGTATTTCTCCCGGAAGGATTCTTATGACTCTTGATATCATTATCATTGCATCA
>CAZPLM010000137.1:0-5893 GCA_964587275.1 uncultured Muribaculaceae bacterium
TGGCTAAAGAGACAAAAAAACCTCTTGATGCGCATTTGATGATCGTGGATCCTGACAGGTATATCGGGAAGTTTGCCGAGTTGGGCGTCGAATACCTGAGCGTCCACTATGAAGCCTGCAACCATCTTCACAGAACCGTTCAGAATATTCATTCCTTCGGGATGAAGGCGGGCGTTGCAATCAATCCGCATACCTCTGTAATGCTGCTTGAGGATATTATCTGTGACTGTGATTTTGTACTTCTGATGTCAGTCAATCCCGGTTTCGGCGGTCAGTCTTTCATCAAACATTCTGTAGAAAAGACTGCAAGACTTAAACGGCTGATTGATGATGCCGGAGCAAATTGTTTTATTGAGGTTGACGGTGGTGTCAGTTCAGACAATATCCGTTCCCTGATTGATGCCGGAGCAACTGCATTTGTGGCAGGGAGCGCAGTGTTCAAATCGGAGGATCCGTCCAAGACTATCAGCTTGATGAAAAAAGCTTAGATAATATATTTTATCTCTTTGAAGGCAAATGATTTAATAGAACCGTCTGACAGCTTGAGAAGCAGTCGGGCGGTTTTGTCAATTCCGGTAATTTCACCCTCGATTTCACGCCCTTCAGTACACTCTATATAACGATGCTTTTCTCCTTTTCTGTAGAGAAGCGAAATATAATGCTCTTCAATATGATGATAAAGCTCTTCCGATGATGAGATTTTGTCGTAAAAAGTGAATATTTCATCAAGGAGATGACAGAGTTCGTCGCGGATCTCCCTTTTTATCCCTGTCTGAATGTAAAGAGAGGTGGGGTTTGGAGCGTCAGAACGGAAGACCTCCTGATTGACGTTAAGACCTATTCCGACCACACTTTCTGACAATATGTCATTGTTTATAATGTTTTCTATCAATATTCCGCATATTTTCATATCGCCCGTATAAATATCGTTAGGCCATTTGATTTTTGCATTCAATCCATTGCTGTTAAGATAATTGACTATTCCAATTGTGACAATTTCTGAGATAATGAACTGTTTCGAAGCGGAGATTTTTTCCGGTTTAAACAGGATGGAAAAAGTAAGGTTCTCACCGCTGCCGCTCTCCCATCTGTTACCTCTCTGCCCTTTGCCTGCCGTTTGAAAAAGAGCTGCGTATGTGCTTTTATCGCATAGTTCGCTCTTTTCCGTCATTATCTTCGTGTTTGTGGAGTCAATCACATCAAACCATTTGATTTTATTTTCATTCGCCATTTTCAATGAGTTTACAAACTTTAATAATGTTATGTCTTCTTGGTCGGAATTTTGCAGTATATTTGCAACGCGAAGATAAATCTAACGAATGAAAAAAAAGAAAGAATTAACAAAATCAGAAGTAGCGGAGGATAAAAAAGAAATATCAGTTATCGTTGAAGCGATGCTTGATAAAAAAGCTAAAAATGTAGTTTCCCTGGATTTACGAAAAATTGGTACATCTATTTCGGACTATTTCGTCGTTTGCAATGCGGATTCAACCACTCAGGTTGTTGCCATTTCAGATAATGTAGAGGGAAAAATGGAGGAATTATGTGGCCGGGGAGCAATCAGGAAACAGGGCCGCGAAAATGCCTTTTGGGTAATTCTTGATTTCGCCAATATAGTCGTCCACATTTTCAAGAGCGAATACAGGGATTTCTACAGGCTTGAAGATTTGTGGGATGATGCAGTAAAAACAAATTATGAAGATGAGTAAGCTATGCCTATTAACAACATAAACGATAATAACGGTAGCCGTAAAAAGGTAAATTCCGGCATTCCGAACAATAAAAGAAAGAAACCAAAGTTTTTTCTCGGCTCATACTGGATATACATTATTCTCCTTATCGGTCTGATCTATATGTGGAGAATCGGCGGAAGCGCTGAACCTATCAAAAAAGAGTGGCTTGATGTAAAGGAGAGCCTTCTTGTGAGCGGTGATGTGCAGAAAGTCGTTTTTGTCAGGAATGAACTCACGGCAAATATCTACTTGAAGCAGGATTGCCTCGCAAAGTATAATAATCTTTTCGGAGGTCGTGAATTCAAGAGCGGCCCTCAGTTTTATTTTTTGGTTTCAGATAATTTCGATGCCGAAAAAGAATTTGGTGAGTTGAGGGACAAGCTTCCTGATGATCAGAAGTTTGAGCTTGTCACTGAAGAAAAGGCCAATTATTGGGGTCGGATTTTCAACTGGCTCTTATTCCCGCTGCTGTTACTGTTTACATGGTTTCTTCTTTTTAAACCGATGAGAAATATGGGAGGCGGCGGAGCCGGTGGCGGAGGCGGTATTTTCAATGTTGGAAAATCTCAGGCTCAGCTTTTTGATAAGACAACAAATGTGAAGGTTACATTCAAGGATGTTGCCGGCCTCGAGGAGGCAAAGGTAGAGGTGATGGAGATAGTCGATTTCCTGAGAAATCCAAAGAAATATACTGCGCTTGGAGGAAAAATTCCAAAAGGTGCATTGCTTGTAGGCCCTCCGGGAACAGGCAAGACCCTGCTTGCTAAAGCCGTTGCAGGTGAGGCTGATGTGCCGTTTTTCTCTATCTCCGGTTCTGATTTTGTGGAGATGTTTGTTGGAGTAGGAGCATCACGTGTTCGTGACCTTTTCCGTCAGGCAAAAGAGAAGGCACCGTGTATAGTGTTTATTGATGAGATAGATGCAGTTGGCCGTGCAAGAAGCAAGAATGTCGGCTTCTCTTCAAATGATGAGAGAGAAAATACACTTAACCAGTTGCTTACAGAAATGGACGGATTCGGATCCAATTCCGGAGTGATCATACTTGCTGCCACAAACAGGGCTGATGTCCTGGATAAGGCTTTACTTAGAGCGGGACGATTTGACAGACAGATACATGTGGACCTTCCTGAATTGAAGGAAAGACTTGAGATCTTTAAGGTCCATCTGAGAAATATTAAACTTGCCGAGGGATTCAGTATTGATTTTCTTGCCAAGCAGACCCCGGGCTTTTCCGGAGCCGATATAGCGAATGTATGTAATGAGGCTGCACTAATTGCAGCAAGGAACGGAAAACCTTTTGTTGAGAAGCAGGATTTTCTTGACGCAATTGACAGGATTATTGGAGGACTTGAACGCAAAAGCAAGATTATTTCTCCTGAAGAGAAAAAAACCATTGCTCATCATGAGGCCGGACACGCAACTGTCAGCTGGTTTCTTCCAAATGCCAATCCTCTGTTGAAGGTGACAATAATTCCTCGCGGTCAGTCTCTTGGCGCCGCATGGTATCTTCCGGAAGAGAGACAGCTCACTACAAAAGAGCAGATGATGGATGAGATGGCTGCAACAATCGGGGGTCGTGTGGCAGAAGAGATCGTAAATGGCAGGATCTCAACGGGAGCATTGAGCGACCTTGAAAAACTCACCAAACAGGCTTATGCCATGGTGACTTACTTTGGAATGAGCGATGCAGTTGGAAATGTCTCATATTATGATTCCACAGGCAGATCTGAAATGGTATTTGATAAGCCTTATAGTGAAAAAACAGCAGAATTTATTGATTCTGAAGTTAAAAGGTTGATTGAAAAGGCACATAAGATGGCTACCGCTGTCTTGAAGGAACATCTTGGTACATTTGAAGAACTTGCCTCTCTTCTTCTTGAAAAAGAAGTAATCTTTTCTGAAGACCTGGAAAGAATTTTCGGGCCGAGAATAGGAGGGAATAATCCAAATGCGCTTATTGATGATGTCAAACCTGCAACAAACGCATAATGGGTAAAAAAAACAGTTTTTTGATCAGGGCTGTCTCGGGTGTGGCATTTGTCATAGCTGTAATTGGCGGTTCACTGAATCCCTATACCTTTGCAGCTGTCATACTTTTTTGTATGATAGTGATGATGAATGAGTATTTTAAAATGACAGTTGGCTTAGGCAAGTTCATCCCTGAGAGAATACTTTCCATTTGTGCGGCTTCGGCCTTTTTTGTTTTCGCTTTCTGCAGCCTTAAATTCGGACTTGGCAGCAAATATCTGCTTCTTACTGTGATACCTGTAATAGCCTCATTTATTACACTATTGTATTCAGATGACAAAAATAAACTGGAAAGCGGACATCTTTTCGCTCCACTTGTTTATATAGCAGTCCCGATGACCCTGACGAACCTTCTTGTTTTCGGAGCGGATGGTTCATTTTCGCCGAGATTGTTTCTTTCGGTAATGATCCTGGTATGGATGAACGATGTAGGAGCTTATCTTTTCGGAATGTCTTTAGGCCAGCGCTCTTCGAGCAAAAAACTTTTTCCGTCCATTTCTCCTAAAAAATCATGGGCGGGAGTATGGGGAGGCGCATTGATAACAGCTGTATCTATGGTTGCCATACGCTATTTTGGCCTGATAGATTATCCTGTTGTCCACTGTGTTGCAATGGTTGTTATTGCTGTCGTATTCGGTGATTTCGGGGATTTGTATGAATCTCTTATCAAGAGATGTTGCGGGTGCAAGGACGCAGGTAAGATAATGCCTGGGCATGGCGGGTTTTTAGATCGCTTTGATGCTGCTTTGTTCGTTATTCCGATGATTGTAATCTATTTGAAAATGTTTTCGATAATTTGATGATTATGCGTATTCACAAAGAAGGACATATTATAATTCTGGTCAATTTTCTGGTATGTGCATCAATAGCTCTCTGTTTTTGGCTTTTTTGCAATTCAGAAACAACCAATTGGATTATATCTGCTATCGCTTTTTCCCTTACTCTTTTTATGTTCTCATTTTTCAGAGTTCCAAAAAGGGATTCAGTCGTAGATGGAAATCTTGTCATTTCACCTGGCGATGGAAAAATTGTTTAAAGAAAAATGTATTCGTGTTTCTATTTTCCTCTCTTTTTTTAACATTCATATAACATGGTTTCCTGTTGGCGGAAAGGTGATTTATTACAAATACCACCCCGGCAAATATATTATCGCATGTCATCATAAATCATCAGAAAAAAATGAACGTACTACAATTGCAATCAGGACTGAATCTGGAAAGGTAGTGATGTTCAGACAGATTGCAGGTGTTGTCGCACGCAGGGTCGTATGTTATGCAAAAGAAGAAACCGACTTTCAACAATCGTCAGAAGCCGGCTTTATCAAATTTGGTTCCCGCCTCGATATATTCCTTCCTCTTGGCACAGAACTTCTTGTTAAAAAAGGAGATAAGGTGAGAGGACAGATAAGCGGGATTGCGAAATTAAATTAAGGTTCCAGACACCAGCCATGTATGTCTTTCTGCTCACCGAACTGAATACCGGTAAGAGCATTGTACAGTCTTGAGCATGTGGTGCCCTTCATATCGGAAAAATCATATTTATATTGTCTGATGATCTTATCCGCGGCAAGTGTTTCCTTGTCATCTATTGAACTTACCGGAGTGATTACGACAGCAGTTCCGCATTCTCCTACTTCCATGAAATCGGAAAGTTCCTCAAGAGTGATTTTTCGCTTTTGAACGTTCATTCCAAAATCATCCGAAGCAATCTGTTGAAGTGATTTGTTTGTGATTGAAGGCAGGACGCTTTTTGACAGGGGTGTTGCGTATTCATTCCCTTTAATTCCGAAGAAATTTGCAGATGAAAATTCATCTATGTACTTGTATTCTCCCGGATTTAGATAGAGCACGTCCTTGTATCCCATTTTTACGGCCTCTCCGTCAGCGAACATTGAAGCGGCATAATTACCTCCGACTTTATATGAACCGCTCCCGTGAGGCGCAGCCCTGTCGTAATCACGTGCTATTACTGTTTTGATAGGGGTCAATGTGCCCGTGCCGTAATTGCCTACAGGAAGAGCGATTACCATAAACAGGATTCCGTCTTGCTGAGGTACGAGATTGATTGAAGGAATTGTGGTTATAAGAATCGGCCTGAGATAGAGTGAAGCTCTCGATTCATAAGGAGGTAGG
>CAZPLM010000138.1:0-5892 GCA_964587275.1 uncultured Muribaculaceae bacterium
GAACCCCTATTGCAAGAATGAAAATCTTGAGTCCTAACCGTTAGACGAACCCACCGTATCCTCCTAATACTATTTTTCAAATATTGGGAGTGCAAAGGTAAAAACTTTTTTTACCATTACAAACTTTTTGAACTATTTAGCAAAGTCTTCCTTCCATTCAAAAGAATAGAGCAGGTCTTCAACCTGGCGTAAGTAGTTTCTTTTAGGATATTTAGGAGCGTAAACGAAAGCATCGATCACAATAATCTGTTCTCCGTTTTTACTTAAAAATGTGTGTGAAACATAAGGCCCGCCCATAAAATCATTATGAGCATCCCAAAGTCCTCTCGATTCTGCAATCTGTCGTCCGTTATATCTGATCATCCGATACCCCGGAGTGATTAACGGATTGATAATCATATAGCTGTTTTCAGTTGTGCATGGTATTTGCTCGTGAGTGATTTCATTCCTTTTTTCGGCAATAAATGCAGGAGTCAGCTGAATGTTTCCCTCGTAAGGATATTTGTATATAAGAATGCTTTGATTTATATATGTGGTCTCATTTGAAATCCAGATAAAGTCATTTGTCTTTTTCTTAATGCTGTAGCCTACAGGGAAATATGGTGATCCTCCAAATAAATCTGCAACCTGAGTTCTAATTTGGGCCTCCTCAAATTCATGTGCGTTGGCAAGCACTCTGTCTCTTTCTGCTTTTTCAAAAACATTTACAAGCTTCTCATTGTTTGAAAGAATCAGGTCGGCAGCGGTTTTCTGATCAGGCGCCTCTATTCTTATAACAGTTTGAGGTTGAGCCCATACATCATTGTGTACAACAAATACTGGAGACTTGTCCTTATCAATTGTAAGAAATAAGATGTTACGATGAACTTTAAAGACTTTATTGAAAGATTGTTCAGGCACATTGAACAGTGTATAAAGAGGCTCTTTTTGAGGAAGGAACGCGCAGTCCTGTGCCAAAATTGACCGGATTGCATTACCAGGGTCGGATTCCCAATTCTCTCTTGAAGTTACAACCTCTATTTCACCGGCTTTACCGCTGATCGCCTGTAAGTTGCGTTTTTTATTCTGCTCGCTTTTGCAGGATGCTGCTCCTAAAACAGTTAGTAAAACAGTGAAAATAATAACAACTCGTTTCATATAATTATTATTTAATAAATAAACTTCTTATATCATTTCCAAATGCAAGAACCATAAGTGCAAGCAACAGAATCATCCCGATCGTTTGGGCAATTTCAAGAAACTTGTCGCTCGGACGTTTGCCTGTAATCATTTCAACAAGCAGAAACAAAATATGTCCTCCGTCAAGTCCCGGAATCGGTACAAGGTTCAGTACGGCAAGCATAATCGAGAGCATTGCCGTCAATGTCCAGACTCTGTACCAGTCCCATTCGCCAGGAAAAATCCGTCCTATTGCGATGAAGCTGCCTACTGACTTATAAGCTTCAGTCTTAGGTGAGAATATCAATCCAAGTTCCTTGATATAGTTGCTAATGTAGCCGGTTGCTTTTTTGATTCCGGCCGGAATAGCGCGAATAAATGAATAATTGTTTTCAGTTACTTTAAAGAATTTCGTAAGGTCACTCTGAAGTGCAACTTCTATTTTCCCGGCCGTATCTACTGCAAGAGGAATGTCAATCATTTCGGCATTTCTTGATACCGTGGCTTTTATGCTGTCATTTTTATGGTTTAGAAGTTCCTTTTGGATTACCTGGACAATAAACATCGAAGAGTCGTTTACCGCAACCACTTCATCTCCGGGCTTAAGCCCTGAATTCATATTTAAAGATCCTTCAGCCAACTCGGAAACCACAAAAGGAAATGCTACATCAAACATTCCGGGAGTATTGAGCATTGCCGGTATATAAGAAGGATCAATGGCTATGCTTATCGTGTCATTTCCTCTTAGAACTCTTGCATTTTCAGCCTGAGCTCTTACGAGATCTATCTGAAGCATTGAAAAGTTGTCCGGCTTTTTCCCGTCAAAATCTATGACTTTGTCGCCTGTGCGGAATCCTATTTCATAAGAGAGGTCATTGACGGCTATACCGTATATGGCATCTTCATTTTTCAAATAGCTTTCACCCCAGGTATGCAAAATGGCTGCATATAGCACAATTGCGAGAAGAAAGTTGAAAAAAACCCCTCCGAACATTATGAGGAAACGCTGCCATGCGGGCTTTGTACGAAATTCCCATTTTTGCGGCTCCTGTTTCATCTGCTCCTTGTTCATCGATTCGTCAATCATCCCTGATATTGTGCAGTAGCCACCCAAAGGAAGCCAACCTATGCCATATTCAGTATTGTCCGGATATTTCCTCCAGTCACCGTCTTCCAGAGTGGAAATATCTGTTTTTCCGTCAGGTAACTGAACATTTTTGGAGAAGAATTTAAAATGAAACTTTCCGTTGAATTTCTTGACTCTCATCAATGAAAATTTCGGATTGAAGAATAGATAGAACTTGTCAACCCTTGTTTTGAAGAGTTTTGCAAATAAAAAGTGTCCGAGTTCGTGAATCAGGACCAGAAGGGAAAGTGCAAAAATGACCTGTACTACCTTAATGAAAATGACCATAATCTATTATGATTGTATTGTTTAATGTTTGGATATGTATGATTCGGCAATCTTTGTTGCCTCAAAATTCGTGCTAAAAATAGATTCAATGTCCGGCGTTGAAATGAAAGGGCAGTGAGCCATTGTGTGTCCTATGACTTCGGGAATAGCGCCGAATGATATTTTATCAGAGAGGAATGCATTGACAGCCACCTCATTGGCTGCATTCATAATACAAGGTGCATTCCCGCTCTTTTCAATTGCTGAATATGCCAGACCGAGGCACGGGAATCTGTTCAGATCCGGAGCAAAGAATGTAAATTCTTTCAATGCCGAGAAGTCAGCCCGTGATGAGTTTAAAGGGAGTCTGAAAGGATATGAAAATGCATATTGTATCGGAATTCTCATATCCGGATTACTGAGCTGCGCAATTACAGCGCCGTCTTTAAACTGAACCATGGAGTGGATAATGGATTGTGGATGAATGACCACTTCAATATCCACAGGATCCATATTGAAAAGCCATTTGGCCTCAATAAGTTCCAGTCCCTTATTCATCAGACTCGCAGAGTCGATTGTTACTTTTGCTCCCATTTTCCATCGTGGATGGCGGAGGGCCTGTTCTTTTGTGGCATTCGCAATCTCATCTTTTGATGAATTCAGGAATGGACCGCCGGAACCGGTCAGAAGGATTTTTTCTAACTCTGAGCGCTCTCCCTGCAGGCATTGAAAAATTGCAGAGTGTTCTGAATCGACCGGAATGACGGGAGCCTGATATTGCAGTGCAAGAGAGGATATGATCTGCCCTGCGGCAACCAGTGTCTCCTTATTTGCCAATGCAATGGTTTTTCCTGCTTTAATTGCGGAAATGGTGGGTTTGAGACCGCTGAATCCTACCATTGCGGTAAGTACGATGTCAATATTATTGCTCTTGAGAATGTCGCAGATCGAGTCTATTCCGACAAAAACTTTTATGTAGAAACGGCTTAGAGCCAGATTGACCTCTTCATATTTACTTTCATCACAAATGACCACACTGTTTGGCCTGAATTTAATGGCTTGTTCGATAAGCAGCTTACTGTTGTGGTTGGCGGTAAGTAACTCTACCTCAAAACGATCAGGATGCTGGCTTATAACATCAAGCGCCTGTGTGCCTATTGAGCCCGTAGCTCCCAGAATTGCAATATGACGTTTTTCTTTTGACTCCCTCATCATGTCTAGAATTTAATATAGGCTGTGGGGTCAATTGCCTCTCCATTGTGCCATAATTCGAAATGAAGATGCGTACCGGTGCTTAATTTTCCTGTATTTCCAACAATGGCAATAGGAGTGCCTGCCTTGACTTTGTCTCCTGACGAGCGAAGAAGCTGTTCATTATGCTTATAGATGGAAATCAGATTATTATCATGCTGAATCTGTATGGTGTATCCTGTATCGTCATTCCAGCCTGCAGAAATCACCGTGCCGTCAAGAATAGAATAAACAGTTGTGTTGGCAGCCGCTGCAATATCGATGAATGGATGATTTATTGCCTTATTATATCCATCGGTTATCATTCCTTTTATTGGAGTGAAGAAGTGGAGGCCCTCAATCTGAGTTATCTTCTTTTTCTGACTTGAAGCGCTGAATGCATCCTCTTCCTGTACCTCATTTCTCAAGATGGAATCCTTTTCAGCATAGATCTGCTTATAATAATTGTCGGCAGTTACTTCTCTTTTTGAAGAGGACAGTGTATCCAGATTAACAGGATCACGCCCGGTTACTACTCTCTGTATGTTGCCCACCTGAAATGCCCACATTGATATCTCACGCTCAAGTGAATCAATTTGAAGTTTGTTGGCTACCGCCATCTGTTTGCTTTCCGAGGATGGATATCCCGGAATTGTCTGTCTCAAAGGGGTATATGCAATCAATATATATGCTATTGCCAGCAATAGAAACGTCGCTGCAGAACAAATAATTATAAGAGAAGTCTTTGTGGCCGCTCTGGAAAATAATTCCGCGTGAGATTCATTGTCAGTGATCGTAATTCTGATTTTTTTGACCCACTTAGTTTGTTTTTCCCGTTTTGACATAATAAAAAAATATAACTTTGCACTATGAACAGGATCGTAGGAATTGACTATGGGAGAAAACGTGTAGGGGTTGCTGTAAGCGACCCGTTACGGCTTTTTGCTTCCGCCCTGGATACTGTACATTCTGCAAAGATAATAGAATATCTTCAAAATTACTCGACAACCGAAACCATCGAAAGGTTTGTTGTCGGTTATCCGAAAAACCTGAATAATACTCCCTCAGAGGCTGCAAAAGATGTAGATGCGTTTCTCAATCTTCTCAAAAAAAAATTTCCTGATATTCCCGTGACTTTGGAAGATGAGCGGTTTACATCCGTTCTCGCACACCGTTCACTTATTGACAGCGGAGTCAGGAAGATGGAAAGGAGGGACAAAGAGGCTGTGGACAGAGTCAGTGCGGCTTTGATACTTCAGACTTACCTTGACCGTCAGGTGAAATGACGTCCTTTTGTTCCTTAAAAATCTTATATTAACTTTGTATGATATAATTGAAAATATGATACTGCCAATTTATTTATATGGTTCCCAAGTACTGCGTGAAAAGGCGCAGGAGGTGGATTTGAAAAATGAGGATAAACAGGAAATTAAAAATTTCTTTGATGATTTGTTTGAGACGATGAAGCATGCTGACGGCTGCGGGATCGCAGCGCCTCAAGTTGGCCGTTCAATCCGGATGCTCGTTGTGGATGGTGATGATTTCACCGAAAAATACCCTGAGTTGAAAGGATTCAGAAGATATATGATCAATCCGGTATTTACCTTCAGAAGCGATGAGACAATCGAGTATTGCGAGGGATGTCTGAGTGTTCCAAATGTTGATGCGGATATTCTAAGGCCTAAAGTAATAACCGTCAGATATATAAACGAGAATTTTGAGGAGAAAGAGGAGACATTTGACAATTTTGCCGCAAGAATGATTCAGCATGAGATGGATCATCTTGACGGCATAATCTTTACGGATCATGCTGCTCCTATAAGGAGGAAAATGATATCAGGCAAGCTTAACGGTATTTCAAGGGGTTGTGTAAGAACTTCTTACAGAGTAAAAACAGATTTAAAATAAATAATTATGGGCGCATTTCATGCTTATGATATCAGAGGTGTTTACGGTGTTGATTTCACCGCTGAGATTGCATACAAGGTTGGATATTTTGTCCCTGAACTGTTAAAAGTTGACAAAGTACTTGTAGGCAGAGATGTAAGGGTTTCATCAGATGAGATATATGAGGCTGTGAAGGAAATTGCAACTGTGAATTCATATCAGGT
>CAZPLM010000139.1:0-5843 GCA_964587275.1 uncultured Muribaculaceae bacterium
TCATCAACTTCAATATAATAGTAATTTGTCTTAGAGTCTTTCTCCATTTTAGTATTTCTCATTTGAGAGGAATCGTAATCAGTTAATCCAAATGATTTCATCAAATCTTCTGTTGACTTTGCCGCCGGGTTTAGAAGATAATATTTATTTGCAGCATCGGCATAAATCACAAACTCGATCTTATCTTGATTAGATTTATATTCAGATGAAGTATATCCTACATTATCAACAGGATCAAAGAAAATCGGGTTATTTTTAATAACAGCTTTCGGGAACTGTGCCATTACTGTATGATTGATATAATCAAGAACAACGGCAGAAGCAGTAATTTCGTCTGTGGCTCCATTCGATGCCGTTACTCTGTACTTTACAGATAATATCTGCCCATAAAGGGAAGCATCCTTGTTTATCACATATCTGTCTTCCAACATAAGAGTCGAGACGTCGCGTGAAAGATATCCGCTCGCATCCATTGTCAAAGCCAGGTCAGTATCAACAAGCTTAATTTTTTCTGTTTCATCTACGTGTTTAAGATTGCCGTTTACCTCTATTATCTCAATTCTTGATATCGATTCATTATTGATTGAGGCAAGCAAGTTAAATTGAACCGTGTCCCCAATGAATTTTTCAATTGGCGAGATTGCGCAAACAACATTTAACTGTAATTTCCCGGATACGGAAAGAACGTCATCCGCAGAACACCCATATAAAAACAATACAGGGATTAATAGTATAAATAAAAATATTCTTTTCATAATAAATTAGTATTCAGGATTTTGTTTAATCAATGAATTATATGTTATTTCATCTTTAGGAATCTGATAACACAACTGAGCGTCAGTAGTATAATAACTGTTATATGAAGCAAGACATCTTTTCCCTGTAGAATCTTTCATTCTTATAAGCATATAATACAAAGCATCATTTTCACTCCCGATTTCACGAACAGCTTCATAAAATATTACATTCTGAACATCATATTTGTTTGAATAATCAGAGCTTTTCAAGTCATGATTACCGGAGCGACCCCTTAATACATTGAGAACTGACAGAATCTCGGATGTAGAAGATCCATTATTCAACATAGCCTCGGCTTTGATCAAATATAACTGTGCTACTCTCATATAATACATCGGGCAGTCAGCATCTTCAACATAATGCTTTTTCCACACATATTGATCAACGGTTAAAGAACCTGATGTAATTGGCTTCAATTCCATACTGACATTAAATCTGGCATCACTTGAATTGAATATTTCAAGATATGCATCTGTCGGCTCATAAACGCCTTCTGTCATCATTTTATAAATTGTCCCGGTATTCATTCCAATCTGTTTTTCAGGCTCTTTGATATAATGAGAGAATAGCAGTTCTTTTGAATTATAACCATTTGCAAAAATATCTGCATAGCTGCTTTCCAATCCGACCTCAGTGCTTAAAATAACTTCATCAGCCAATTTAATCGCCTCTGCATAATCTCCATCTGCACCCCTGTTCATCAACATCTCTGCTTTAAAAGCTTTTGCAGAAACAGCAGATCCGCGATATGTCGAGTATTTATCCGGCCCATACTGTATTGCATAATCATAATCCTCAAAGATAGAATTATAGGTTTCTGCAACCGTAGAGCGAGCTTTTGCATTGTTGGACAAAGAAGCAGGCTCTAACCTCAAAACATTACCATATTCGCTGTTAATATCCCACGAATAACCGAACATCTTAAGTAAATAAGAATTCATAAATGCCCTTACAAACCTAGCTTCGGCGATCATTTCCTGTTTTTTACCTTCAGCAAAATTATTATCATCTGCCTTTTCTATATAATAGATAAAGCAATTTACCGTATTAATAAAATCATAGGCATTATACCAAGGGGTAGATATATAAGAAGACTCATACGTAACCTTGAACTCTGCGTTGTTATTGTCATCAAAAGCCCCTCTATAGTATCCTTTCATCATCCCTGCTCTAAATTCATTATTTGCAATATAATATGCATCAAATGGACCGCCATAGGTCTGAAAATAACTGTATATTCCGTTTAACGCAGTTTCCGCTGAAGCCTCATCACTGATAGCATTTTCACCTGAAAGGCTATGAGGAGGTGTCTGTCTGTCAAACATACTTTCGCAGGAGGTCGGCAGAAGAACAATTGAAATAAATAACAATATAATATATAACTTTCTCATAATAACTTATTTAATTGTGACTTTAACACCAAAATTGAATGTCCTTGTCTGAGGATAAATGCTACTGTCAGTAGATGATCCTGAGATTGTATCAGAACTGTATGACTCAGGATTAGGGCCTGGATAACTTGTAAAAGTATAAACATTATTAATTGAGCCAAATACCTTGATATCATCCAGTTTTTTAATCTTTCTCAATATTTTCTCAGGCAATCTATACTCTAATGTGACATTTTGAATCTTTATATACGAAGCGTCATAAACCGAGAAATCGCAAAAATCATTGTAATAATAGTTATATCTGATACTTGGATATTTAGCAGAAGGGTTGGAAGGTGTCCACCTCTTCAATGCTATATCAAGATTATTCGCTGATGTTGACATATTAAAAGCATTAGCTTCACCATCCCAAATTTTTTCTGCTCCATAGCTGAATGTCCCCTGTAATGAAAATGTTAAATTTTTCCAAGTTAGGCGTGTATTGAAACCACCCTCGAAATCAGGACGTGAGCACCCCAAAACCGTCTTGTCTTCATTATTGTTCCAAGTTTTGTTAACCCTGCCATCACCACTCAAATCAACATATTTAATATCACCGGGCATTGTCTTTCTATATGAATATTGTTCTTGATATTGGTAATCAGGATTTAAAGACTCATAATACTTAACCTCTTCCCAAGACTGGAAAATTCCATCTGTTTTAAAACCATATATCAAACCTAACGATTCTCCTTCCTTAATAATTGTCCTTCCCAATGAAGAGTATCCGAGATATGACATCATTTCCGCGTCAAGACCGGTTACTTTATTAATATTCCGTCCAATATTAAAACCTGCACTCCAATTCCAGTCTTTATTCGAAATAATATTTGCAAATACCTCCAACTCAATACCTTTGTTATTAACATTTGCATAATTCACATTTGTCGAGCTAAGTCCTGAGCTTGGTGAGAGTGTCAATGGATAAAGCAATCCGGAAGTATTTTTATTATAAACACCTAATGAACCCCTAACACATTGGTTTTCTCCAAAGGCAAAATCGATACCGAGGTCGAATTGATTTGTTGTTTCCCATTTCAATTCGTCATTACCTATAGAGTCAGGAATTATTGCAGAAGATCCATTATAATCAGTTGTTGTGTATAATGTTCTCCAGCCATAATAGCCTACATACGCATTACCTGCCTTTCCGTATCCGCCTCTTAGTTTTAAGAATGAAATCCAACTGTTGTCCTTCATGAAATTCTCTTCGGAAATAATCCATCCGGCTGCTACCGAAGGGAAAATACCCCATCTGTTTGCTGGTGAAAATCTCGAAGAACCGTCACAGCGAATCGTTCCGGTCAACAAATATTTATCATCATATTTATACTCGGCTCGAGCAACATAAGAGAGCAATAATGAGCCGTAAGAATCTCCACTGATGCTTTTATAGTTAGCTCCCTGCCAGATTGCATTTTGAATATAATCATCTGCAAAATCTCTCATCTGCAAATTATAATACTCATTCTTATCCTGAGTGTATGTCATTACTCCAACGGCATTTATACTATGTTTGTTAAATGTCTCACTGTAATTAAGCCTCGCCTCAAACTCACTGTTACGCGTTTTTGACTGTTGGATAGAACCACTTCCTTTCTGTCCGGAAAAGTAATTACTTCCGGATTGAGTTCTGCTTGATCTATAATTATTAACCTCACTTTTTCTATTCTGATATGTATATTGAGTAAACAGTTTCAATGTAGGGAAAATAGTAAACTCAACATTGCCGGAAACTCTGAAGTTATCAGCAATGGTATGTGTAATATTTTCAGTCTGCTCAATAAGAGGATTTGCCTGATAATATTTTGTCGTATAATAATAATATGAATAGAGATAATACGAGCCATCATCATTAAATGCCTTAATATCTGGTCTCATCGTAGCAGCAGAAGTAATAGTTGCACCACCTACCTTCTGATCTGATGAGACTCCTGAAAACTTGACAGAAGCTTTAATGAAGTCACTTACATCACAATTCAATCCTAAATCATAGTTGATCCTGTTGAAATTTGTTCCTATCATCTGACCATCCTCGTCAACATAGCCGAAAGATGCATTGTATCCAATAAAATCACTTCCACCTCTGATTGCAACACTATGTTGTTGTTTAGTGCCATTCTGCATCAAATAATTCATCCAAGGAGTATTGCATTCACCAAAATAGCCATCCTGCGTAATTGTAGAATAGGTAGGATACTGTGTAACATCTTCATAACCTGAACTATATGCAGAATTTGCCACTCCTTCCATCAAAAGCATTTTGTATTCATCCGTTGTAAGCGTTCTGATTTTTGAAACAAGAGTAGAAATACCGTAATCATAAGTATAACTGATTTCAGGAGTACTGTTTCTCTGCCCAAATTTAGTAGTAACCATTATTACTCCTGAAGCGGCACGTGAACCGTAAATTGAGGAAGAAGAGGCACCTTTAAGAATATCAACACTTTTAACATCATCCGGGTTTAACTCGTTCAAATCGTAACCTTCAGCCATAGGGACACCATCCACAACAATAAGCGGAGTGGTAGCCCCACTCAAAGAAGGCACACCTCGAATTTCCAAATGGGCAGCCTCACCCGGCATACCGCTTCCTGATAATACGCTAAGCCCTGAAACCTGCCCCTGCATCATAGTTGCAAGGTTTGAAGAAGTAGATTCCTCTATGACCTTTGTGTCAAAATGAGCAACAGATCCGGTCAAGTCTTTTCTTTTTGTCGTACCATATCCAATAACAACTGCATTGTCAAGTGAAAGAGGGCTTGGATCAAGGGTAACGACAAAGTTATTTACATCATTAATTGCAGCAACAGAAACACTCTTTTCCTCAAATCCTATATAGGAAATAAGAAGGATATCTTTTCTAAGTACTTCTAAAGAAAAATTGCCGTTAATATCAGTACTTGTTCCATTCGTAGTGCCCTTAATTGAAATAAAGGCACCGGGAAGAGCCTCTTTTTCAACATCCTGCACAACTCCGCGAATCGTAATCTTTTTCTGAGCACTATCATCGGATATTGCTATTTTTTCAGGGGCAAGGACAATCTGTTTACCGGAAATCTTAAAAGAAATTCCTTTATCCTTTAATAATTTAGTCAGAACATTTTTTATCTGACCATTTGATACAATGTTACAGGTAACTTTTTCATTGACCTGCTTCAAGGCATCAGAATAAGCAAAAGAATACCCACTTTGTGCCGTCAGTTCTTTTAAGATAGTTTTAAGAGGAGTATCTTTGAATTGCAAATTTATCTGTTGCGCATTTGCAACCGATAAAAACAGTACAAGAGAAAAAAGAGAGACGAATATCCTTTTCCCCCAGTTTAGTAAAATAGTTTTTGTCATAAATTTTTTGGTTATCGTTTACATCAAACACACACATGACGAAACAAAAACCTTAAAGATGATTGAAAAATTATCTTGAAAAGAGCGTAACTTTCTGATTATCAGATATAGTATAATCAATCAATGCGCAATTTTTTAGGACATACAATATCTGAGGCATCGATTCAGATGAGAAAGTTGCTGTAATTTTATAATTAAGAATAGATTTATCAGTAACTGTTATTTCTGCACCGTGCCAACGCTCGAGTATCTTGACAACTTCAGAAACAG
>CAZPLM010000140.1:0-1234 GCA_964587275.1 uncultured Muribaculaceae bacterium
GCAGATATATTGCTTTTTCCATATATTTGTAATACTAATCACTTAAATTTCAAATTATGGAAAATCAATTAAGAACAAACAGATCCTGGTGGAAATTCTTCTTATTGTCGCTTATTACATTCGGCATCTATGGAATTGTGGTAATGTCCAATATTTCAACTGAAATAAACACAGTTGCAAGCAAATATGACAATAAGCACACGATGCATTACTGTCTCGTACTGTTCCTGTTGGGCCCGGTCACATTCGGTATCTTCACTCTTATTTGGTTCCACGGTATATCAGAACGTATCGGGAATGAAGTACAAAGAAGAAATCTCGGATATCAATTCGGAGCTTCCGACTACTGGCTCTGGAATATACTTGGGGCTTTGATAGTTGTAGGACCTTTCATTTATCTTCACCGCCTTTGCACAGCAATGAACAAGATGAACAACGACTTCAATACGAATAAACAATAATTCCTAACACAAATAATAAAAAAATGGTGGTCATACGGCCACCATTTTTTATATTGTATTACTATCCAAGATTATTTTACAGTAACAGTGACTGTCTTTGTCACGCTTCCTACTTTTATTGTAACAGTTGCTGTACCTGCTGCCTTTCCTAGCACTTTAATGCCGGTGTATGAAACGCTACCCTCCGTGCCTGAATAATAACTAACCGCGGCGACATTGCTATCGCTGCTGGAAATAGTGAAATCACTACTTGATATCGTAGCGGTGGATAAAGGATATTTATCCGCATCATGTTCAAAAGCGAGCGTCTGGGAACCATTTTTGGACAAAGAAAGAGAAGTAACATTTTGATATTTGTTAAGTACTTCCATGATCCTGACTTTATAAATATATCCTGAGAACGTCGCTTTTATTGATGTGTCATCTTTTAAATAAACACTTCCACTTATCGGTTTGTCATATGGAGTACTTGCAGACCATGACTTTGCAGTATAAGTTATTTTATTGGAACTTACTACACTGTATGTGCAGTAATCTGACATAGGTGACCACATAAGTGAAGTCTGTGTGGTATTACTTGGAGAGAGAGTTGCCGTAATCGTTTTGCTCTGGCCCTCAACCATTGCAAATGAATTGGGGCTTACTGAAATACCGGTGGCAGGAATTGATACCGTAACTGCAACTGTCTTTGTCACGCTTCCGACTTTCACTGTGACGGTTGCTGTACCGCCGCCTTTCGCTGCGATAGTAAAATAAGTGAATTGAATACCGCT
>CAZPLM010000140.1:1244-1513 GCA_964587275.1 uncultured Muribaculaceae bacterium
AAAATTTGTATTAGAACTTGTGACAGTAAAATCATCTTTTGATATTGTAGTAGTTGCTAATGGATACTTTTCAGTCCCGCGCTGGAAACATAAACTCTTGGTAGAACCAACCGAAAGCGAGCATGATGAAATATCCTGATCTGAGAAACTAGCAACGTTCATTAACCTTATCTTGTAAATAACAAGATTAAAACTTGAAGTTATTGCAGAATTATCTTTTACTGAAACACTTCCGGATGCAGTTTTGAGATATGGAGTACTTGCCGACC
>CAZPLM010000140.1:1523-4240 GCA_964587275.1 uncultured Muribaculaceae bacterium
GTTTTACTCTGACCCTCAACCATAGCAGTAGAATTAGGGCTGACTGAAATACCGGTGGCAGGAATTGATACCGTCACACTAAGTGTCCTGCTGACATCGCCTATTGTAACAGTTACATTTGCTGTTCCTCCTGAATTACTGGAGATCTGGAATCCCCAGTATTCTTCAGTTCCAAATCGGGCTTTTGCAACAGATACAATATCAGCATTGCTGCTTTTAACAGAATAATCGTCAAAAGATTCAATTAATCCAGCCGATTTTGCAATATATGCACTTTCACCACCCTTCTTGAAGGCAATATTAGTTACAACACCATTTCCAACTGTCAGTGAAGTAAATGCATTAGTAGAACCGGCGCTGTAATTTGCGAACTGAATCATGTATCTTTCCAATTTGAATGAAGTCTTAATATCCGGATTATCAGTCACATATACACTATAAGAACCTGAATAAACCGGAGTTGTATTAGTTGTCTTTGCGGTATATGTACCTTTACCATCAGTTGAATAGGAAGATGATGGCGGAACTCCCCATGTCAAATCAGTCTGCGTGGTATTGGATGGAGTCAATGTTGCGGTCAACTTCTTGGTCTGACCTTCCATAAAAGAAGTGGTAGAAGGTGACACTGAAATGCCTGTAGCAGGGATTGAGACTTTGACCTCAAGGGTCTTTGATACTTCACCTATAGTTACGGTAACTGTTGACTTTCCTGCTGCAACACCTGTAAGAATGATGTATGGATAGTCTGTACCGCTTATGCTCTTGACAGCTCTTGCAACAGTCAAGATGCTCTCGTCAGAAGAAGTTACTGAATAGCCACCTTCAGGAAGGATATCTGTTGATATTGCCTCAACGTTTGAACCTTTCTTGAAATAAATATCAGCCGTAACGCCAGGTGAGACAGTAGTCGAGGTAAACGCTGTACCGTAAGCCGCACTCGTAAAATTAATCGAGTAGAGGTTAAGGGACACTTTTTTACTTACTGTCTTGGCCTCATTTGTCGCAACAGTAAGATTGACCAGTCTATAATCGGAAGAGAGTCCTTTTACCGTATATTTACCATTACCATCTGCGGTAAGATATGTATCATCTGTCGGCCAGTTGACAGTATAAGTCGAATTCTCAGGCGTCAGGGCTGCTGTAAAGGTCACGCTCATTCCCTCCATCAGAGTTGCCGATTCAGGAGTTACGGTTATCGCTGTTGCTGCTATGACCTCCTTATTTACCGTCACTTTACAAGTAGCGCTCTTTTCACCGGCTTTTGCCGTAATTGTCGCACCACCCTTATCAGGTGCTACCGCTGTCACCTTGCCATTGGCATCAACTACAGCTGTAGCTTCATTATCTGAACTCCATGTCACCGTTTTATCAGTTGCATCATCAGGCTTTACAGTTGCCGTAAGCGTCTCCGATTTGCCCTCAGTAAGTGAAAGTGTGGTTTTATTAAGCGTTACGCTCGTCACTGCAATAACCACCTTGCTTACCTTTACCGAGCAGGTTGCGCTCTTGCTGCCTGCCTTTGCAGTAATAGTTGCATCACCCTCTGTGATCGCCGTTACCTTTCCTTCAGCATCGACTGTCGCTACGGCTGTCTTGTTTGACTCCCAAGTCACCGTCTTGTCTGTTGCATCATCAGGCTTCACTGTTGCAACGAGTGTCTCTGACGAGCCAACTGTAATTTCAATAGATGTCTTGTTGAGTGTTACCCCTGTAACTGCTACTGTAGCTTTGCTGACTGTAACTTTACAGGTTGCGCTCTTATCACCGGCTGTTGCAGTGATAGTTGCGTCCCCTTCAGCCACCGCCGTCACTTTGCCATTGGCATCTACTTTCGCAATGGCTTCCTTGTCAGTTGACCAGGCAACCATCTTATTAGACGCGTTATCAGGCTTTACAGTCGCAGTAAGCGTCTCTGAGCCACCCACCTCAAGTGCAAGCGTCGTCTTGTCGAGAGTCACTCCCGTAACTGCTATCGTAGAACTTGATACTGTCACAGAGCATGTTGCACTCTTTCCGCCGGCCTTCGCAGTTATTGTTGTTGTACCGGCTTTTGATGCCGTTACGTTTCCATTATTATCTACTGAGGCTACAGATGCAGTACTACTTGACCATGTTACGGTCTTGTCTGTTGCATTTGAGGGAGAAACAGTTGCGACAAGTTGATCCTTATCACCCTCAAGCATCGTCAGTGTAGTCTTGTTCAGCGAAACTGATGTGACGGCCACTGTCGACGGTTGTACAGGATCATCACTTCCACCGCAGGAAACAAGAAACATGCTCGCGGCAAACAAAGCAGTGATAATCATCACCGTAAATACATTTAAAAACTTTTTCATACTTTAAATTTCAGATATTAATTATTCTACCGGTGTCTGTGCGCCATAACCCGGTTCTGCTCCAAACAACTGCACAGCCTTGTCAAAATTATAGCGGTTGCCATACATAGATACTCTTGTTGTCGAAGTACCCTGCTTATTGAGTCCGAAAGCTTCTCTCAGTTGATTTGCAGATGAGTTGGCATCGTAAGATTCACTTGTCATAACCTTAAGAGATGCAAATCCCTTAAGATAAGCCTCGTCGATAAAGTTTTTGAAATTGCTTGAAGCCGGAAGCTCGATATTGTTCTCATATTCGGTCAACATTTCAGCCTCATCAAATCGTTTACCTGGCACATACAGCCACTTTCCTCCGCTTGTACCGGCAATAACCAGGTCACC
>CAZPLM010000140.1:4250-5800 GCA_964587275.1 uncultured Muribaculaceae bacterium
TAAAGAAATAATTGTCGTGAGCCGAGCAGATCTTGCGTTTGTCTGCAGGAAGGTTGGAGTCATCCCATGCACCGTCGAGCGCGCCAAAGTTGTTGCATCCAAAAATATTGTGGTGGACATTATGGTCGCATCCGTTACGGAAACGATAGCCGTATCCCATACTTTCCATCTCTTTTGTTGTAGTCCATGAGAACAATACGGTATTATTGTGGAAATCAACAGTTGACTTGTGTGCGTCAGTCTGCTGGTTCAATCCTCCGTTGATCTCGCAGGAAGCATAAATATCTGATACAAACACATTATTGTATATTTCCCAGTCACCGCCCTTGTTTGTCATAATAATACCATAGAATGAAGAGTTGAGGAACATACAATTTCGGATAATCAGATTACCTGCAACATGACCACCGATAAGACGGATTGTAGGGTTAGGCGGATTACCGACAGGCATTACTCTGCCAGTCTCGCAACCTTCCGGACAGCCGAATCTTGGATCTGTCGGATCAGCTTTCATATACTGAAGAAGATTTCCAAGATCGAAGAAAATACCATCTATCACCATCTGTGCATTACGATTTGTAGCAACTTCTATCAAAAGAAGCCCCTGACCGATAGAGCCGGCCTGATCAACAGTCGGTTGCATACGGGTAATATACTTGGTTGGATCACGCTGTGTGAAATCATCATTCCAGCCCCCTTCGAGGCTGACATATTTCCCTTTTATTTCAATCCAGCCTCTGTCAAGGTTGCCGAGATAATTACCTTGTGAAATACAAATTAGATCTCCGTCTGTCGCATTGTCAATAGCCTTCTGTATATCCTTCAGAGGAGATTCCATTGATCCGTCTCCCCTTGCGCTACCTCTCTCGGCACATACATAATAGGTCTTTCCGCTGTGCATTGATGCTTTTGCATTCTTTGCAGTATTGGGATCCATTGCCTTTACTGTAGCATCACTCTTGGCTTTATTGACCTCCGTGTTCGCTTTGTTCTTTGCTCTTGTGGCTAAACTCTTTAGCCCCTGAGCCATTACCGGCTGCACCGAAAAGATGCAGATCGCCAGTGTTGTCAAGATAATTAATGATTTTTTCATAAAATTATTATTTTGATGTGTTAATTGATATTATCGCGCTTTCTGTTAAATAATTTCCTGATTATTGTGTTTTTCTTCTTTTTATCACAATTTTCAGCAACAACAGAAGACCCGTTAACCATTTCTATCTGATTAATATGCTCTTCTATTATATTGTTGACCTGCTCGCAAGTCAAATCGTTGTTGTTGTGCTTGACCTTATTCATAACAAGAGATTAAATTTGATCAGGAACTGTCAATTATAACCCAAGACAAATAAAAAACATATATCGGCGATTTGTTAGGATTATTCTTGCAAAATAACAGGCAGAAATAAAGATAATATTGGATTTTTCTTACAATAAAAACAGTCAATCCACTGATATTCAGCGGAAAATAAATACAAATCAAAAAAGTCGATTATCCTGAAAAGAAAATATCCCCCTGAAAAATCAGGAGGATATTTGCGGTGCGGACG
>CAZPLM010000141.1:0-5728 GCA_964587275.1 uncultured Muribaculaceae bacterium
TAATTCTTAGGCAATTCGCAAAAAAAACTCTGATATGGAGTATATCAGGGTTTATCTCAAATGACAATTCAGTTTATTTGACTGCTTTCCATGCAAGAGCGGAAAGAGCTGCCCCGACAAACGGAGCGACTATGAATAGCCAGAGCTGGCTGATTGCCTGACCGCCTTCGAAGAGTGCCGGACCTATACTTCTTGCAGGGTTTACTGAGGTGCCTGTGATAGGGATTAGCACAATGTGTGCAAGTACAAGTGTAAGGCCGATTGCCAATCCTGAAAGGGCAGGATTGCCTTTCTCACTGTCAGTTACACCAAGTACTACGAACACGAAAATAAATGTGGCCACGGCCTCAGCAATGAATGCAGTTGCGGTTGAACAAGTGTAACCATTTGCTCCTGTTGATGTTGCTGTTTCAGGAAAACCCTGGACAAGGGCAAAAAGAATTGCCGAACCTGCGATGGCTCCTATTACTTGCGATAGCATATAAAGCAGTCCTTCGCCTGTCTTCATTCTGCCACTCAGCATACATCCAAGTGTAATTGCCGGATTGATATGGCAACCTGAAACAGATCCGATGGCATAAGCCATCGCTACTACTGAAAGACCGAATGCAAATGCAACTGTCAATACCTGTGCGGTCGTTCCGCATCCTCCATTGAAGACTGCTGCTCCGCAACCCATAAGAACCAGTACCATTGTGCCGATTGCTTCTGCCAAATACTTTTTAATTGGTTTCATGTCTATTTTTTAATAAATGTCTAATCTGAATACTCTGCAAATTTACACCAATAATGAAGATTTGTTATTACTATCTTCGATATATCCCACATCTGTTTTTAGATTTCCGCTGCTGTATGCATTCACAGCCATTTTGTCGCATCTTTCATTTTCAGGGTGGCCGTTGTGACCTTTTACCCAAACAAACTTGATGTTATGCAGTTTATACAGCTCAAGAAATCGCATCCAAAGATCTTTGTTTTTTTTCTTTTCAAAATTTTTCTTCACCCAGCCGAAAACCCATTTTTTTTCAACCGCATTTACCACATAAGATGAATCACTGCAGACTGTGACATCAGCATTTTTCCATTTAATAGCTTCAAGACCGACAATTACGGCGAGAAGTTCCATTCTGTTGTTTGTGGTGAGAGTAAATCCTTCAGAGAGTTCTTTTGTGTAATTACCGCACTTGAGAATCACCCCATATCCTCCCGGACCCGGGTTGCCGCTGCAGGCGCCATCTGTATATAGTTCAATAGGAAGTCGTTTCATCTACCAGCCTCCCGTGCTTCCACCACCGCCGCCGCCACCGGAATGACCGCTGCTGCTGCCGGATGTCCATCTTGTCGATCCGCTGGAAGATTTGCCTGCTGAAAACGTTTTTGCAGATGATATCAGCTTCCTGTCAAAATAACCAAGTCCGCTGGAAAAATTATTCCAGTCAAATAACTCATATTTCCGATTATCAGTGAACCATGAAGGATTGTAGTCAAGCGTACTTAATGCATCTTGAAACTTATCGCACCATTTGTTCCCGATTCCCAGAGCGAGAGCGTAAGGAAGTAGAGATTCAAATAATTCAGGTGTTTTATCAGGAGGGGTCAGCATATTGAGACGATCTTCTTCGGCTGTTTCCATATACATTTTAAATCCCCTTATTTCCGCTTCGACTTTCATACCCTCTTTTGTCCTTTTCTGAATTGCGAGCATATAGACGATATTTTCAGCAATCAGTATGCCAATCATTGCAAGAAGAGACCACAAATCTACGTAATCAAACCAGAAATATGAATAACCTAATAATAGTGTAATTATCCAACCCAATAAAATATATCCTGCGTTTGTGGTATTATAATTATCCAAGTTATTGTTTCCACTGATTAATTTGAAAAGCCTGTCATATGCTCTCCCAAAGGTTTGCGGAGTTTTTTGTGGAGAAAATCCGGTTTTTTCTTTGTCCCCTGTAAAGAGTGTATCGAATATAACCTTTTCTTCATCGTTGAGCTTTTCTTCGCTTCCTTTGATGATACTGTATTTATCCTTTTCTTCGGTGATGATTGTTGCTCCGCCGTGGATTGCCATGCTTATAAGAGTGGCGGCAAAAGAGGATGAGTCATACGAATTATTGTAAATATAGGAGAGTGTTGAAGGTGTCCAGCCGTGAGGAGGCCTGTATTCCGGCACAGCGATATCTTTGCGATCATCTTTTCCGGCAACCATCCAGGTTATCAGGAAATAGAGCAGGCAGATCAACACGATTCCACCGGCAATAACCCAGTCTCCGTAATTGTACATTATTGACGGGGCTTTTCTTATTACTACATTCGGTGTGAAGGCTGCGGCAACTGTCAGCCCTTCGAATTTTCCCAATGGTCTTGAGGCAATGAATTCATATCCGTTTCCGAGCTGAATGATCTCACAGCTTTGTTCCTTAGAACCATAGAGGCCTGTATAGGCGGTTGCCCTGATACATTTTGCACCTTCCGGAAAAAGAACCCTTGCCGATGCTTCTTCAACAGTTATATTGTTGCTGTTTCCCGTAACATTCCAGTACAGTTCGTCAAATCCGTCAAAGAAGCCTACATGTCCGAAAACCTGATATTTAATCACATATTCATAACTTCCTTCAGAAAGTACGGTTCCCTTTCTTCCAATGCGGAGAGAAAGGTTATCCTCAATATTTTTTTTTGAATAGGGTTCCTTATTTCCATTACACATTACGGAGATGATTTTGATCGGGAGTTTATGTTCTATGCCGTCTTTGTCTTCCCGAATCTGAGGAATCGTGCGAGCTATGCCATGTTTGAAATAATCTCCCATGGAGTAAACAGTTATGTGTTCTGTTACCTCTATGCGTCCGGTGGTATCAATTAGAATGTCCGAATGAAACCTCAGAATATGTTCATCCATTTCCCGGCCAAATGCCACTTCCGAAAATGAAATGCTGCAAAGAAGTGATAATATGAGGAATAACCTTTTCATACTATTATTGCTGCTATTTGAATGAAACTTTTGGAACTGCAGTTTCTGCTTCATCAATTTCAAGGAAAATACCTTTTTCAAAATGGAACATTCCGGCAATGATGTTTGAAGGAAATGATTCAATCAGTACATTATTTTCTCTGACAACTCCATTGTAGTATTGGCGGGAGCGTTGAATATCAGTTTCAATTATACTGATCTCGTCCTGAAGCGATTGGAAATTTGTATTTGCCTTCAGGTCAGGGTAATTTTCTACTGACAGCATCACCGAGGAGAGGGCTTTACCAAGTTTCCCCTCTATCTTGACACGGTCTGCCTGATTTTTAGCCTGCATAGCTGAAGAACGTAACTGTACTACATTTTCCAGCAGTTCTTTTTCATGTGTTGCGTATCCTTTGACCGTTTCGATAAGGTTCGGAATCATATCGTACCTTTTTTTCAAAAAGATATCAATATTGCTCCACGCTTCACTGACTCTGATTCTCATTCTTACAAGACGGTTATAAATGGATAAACCCCATATAACCAATAGTGCTGCAATAGCAGCGATGATAATAATAGCTATCATTATTCTGTTAAATTGATTTGTTCTGAATAGTATTCTTCTGAAACAGGTATCATTGTGTCCATTACTCTTGATAATGAGTTGAATGCATCGTTGAATTCTTTAAAGTATGATTCAGGGATCTTGATTCCGTCATACAGTATATTGAAGTCTCCGCCACTTTCAGGCCGTTCACGGATAATACTTTTTACGTTTGTCATTTTACCAAAATAGAAACGAGTCTCCCTGATATTACCCTCATAGTCATGAGAGCTGCCGAAGTAGAATTCCAGCGAGCCGTCTTTGTCGAAAAGAAATTCCTGACTGAATTTTTTATCTGCGACATTATAATTGACAGTTGCAAACAGCAGTCTGTGATTCAGTTCGCCGTTCCTGCCGTAAAGCGGGGTGAAATAGAGCTTGTATTTGTATGTCTGCGGACCAATTCCAGGCTCATTTCTGTTGAATTCGAAAAATATGCTGTGGCGCATATTGGCCTCTTCATCCTGTTGTGCGATATTCTGTTTTGCTGAAGCATAGTCACTTCTTATTTCGCTTACAAGCTTCGGGTTAATGGAGGAAGAAAAGAACGGTTTCCATTCCAGTGTGGAAATGTCCAATACATTTTTTGGTACTCTCTTTAGAAATTCTGCTGCACTTGCCTCTGAATATGGCTCATCGTATGATGTACTGACTTTTTCACCATTCTCGTCGCCGTAATGATATTCTGCAAAGGTCAATTTAGGAGAGGCGAGCCTGCTCTCTTTCAATTCAGAATATGAACAGCTCAGACATCCTGAACCACAACTGCCTGAAGCACATACAAAATTGCCTCTTATTGAGATTGATTGTCTGTAATCAGACACCTCTATCAGTTTGCATTTGTTCCCGTCATAAGCCAGAATACAGGCAGCGCTTTTAGAGTCATTATTCAAATACAATTCATCATTGCCGTCTCCGTCAATATCGACGAATGCATACTCCTCGGGGAATGATCCTCTGAAAGCTTCACTGCAATCATTCCATATATTTAGAATAACTCCATGATGGTTGATGAAATATTCTCTTGATCTGTTTTCCTGGGCATGTGCTGAACTGATGTTGAAAATAAATGAAACAAGCAGCAGCGACTGAAGTATGGTTTTCATTCTGTCAATCGTTTGTGTTTGAATTATCGTTATTGCCGTATTTGACACCACGCCCGTTTATTGAGCCGAAATCAGGCTTTCCGGACAAACTCTTTACTGTATATTCATTTCCTGAATCAGTCCATGTTTCTGATAAAGAGAATTTACCCTTCAGACAAACGTCTTTTTTTACTAACAGTTCATCAGTCATGGCATTGTCAGGAAGAACATAAGACTTCAGCATTTCATAGTTGAATTCAGAAGGAACATTATCATCGAGCCATGAAGCGCCTCTGAAACGGCCTGTATAATTATCTTCAAATACGTCGGAATACTCTATTCCCTTGTTATATCGTATCTTCCAGTCGGGTGAGAGATAAATGTAATAACGAACAGTCCCGTTATTTGTCGTTTCATATCTGTACATCTGAATATTCATATTGAACATATTGATTTCGTGCTCTTTTCCTGCATTGTCCTTTGCAAAGATCGTCACATAACCGCCGCCATCCTCGTCTGATACATTTCCTGCTCTGAATGAGGTGATATTTTCAATATCAGGAAGTCTTCCGCTGCTGAAGAAGTCATTGTTCATGATAGCGTTGAAAATGTCAAGTATTTCCACTTTGCCGTCATCCATCAGCATACAGAGAACCGGATTTGTGTCCTGTCCTATATCGCTGATGAATATTTTTTGGCAGACTCCCTCAACTCCGTCAATTAAATGAGGATTATCTCCAATGTAACAGTCCCGTTGAAGTCTGTTGTTGCAGAATTCATTTGCTTTATCATTGTCAATCAATAAGAACACTCTTCCATTCCTGAGAACTGCGGTGATGTTTTCCTCTTCTACAGTCAGTGTCTGTTCTACATGGTCGCCGTCAGGAACAAAGCCGTATAACTTTTCATAGAGCGAAATATCTTTTAATGTTCCGTCGGCGGGAAGAGAAACCATTCCGTCATTCATTCCTATTTGCGGGCTGAATTCAAGTTTACCTCCGTTTGCATCGGTAATTGTGACAGAAGTATTCGGCATTGCATCGCTGATGTTGCATTTAAGAAGAAATGGCTTTCCTGTTT
>CAZPLM010000142.1:0-5714 GCA_964587275.1 uncultured Muribaculaceae bacterium
TTTTAATCCAATTTACAAAATTTTTTCTGCTCTTTGTTTTATTTATTCCGATGGTGTATTTTTGTATGACGTATGATGAATGACAATCTTAAATATGTGGATGTGCTTCTGCCTTTAAAGCTGAAGCGCAATATCACTTACTCACTGCCGTATGACAAAGATAATGGAGTAAGGCGGGGAAGCTGGATACTTGTGCGACTGTTGGGTCGAAAGTATCTCGCGGTTGTTGAAAAAGTCTATAGTACAGCACCCTATTTTGATATTAATAAAATCAGGGATATTGAGGCGACTGTTGACTTGAAACCGGTGGCTGAAACACAGTTCGGATTCTGGAAAGCCATTGCAGAGTACTATATGTGCAGCACAGGGGAGGTTTTTAAAGCTGCATATCCGAGATTGCTGCTAAATCAAATTGACAAAAAGCGAATAGTTAATCGTAAACCGAAAGAATTTAAATGTGCTCCTGTTCCGCAGTTATCTGAAGAACAACAGAATGTATTAGAAAAAATTAAAAAAACATTTTCTGATAAAAAACCTGCGCTGCTTAACGGGATTACCGGTTCCGGAAAGACTGAAATCTTTATAAATCTTGCAAATACAACACTCGAACAAGGGAAACAAGTCCTCTATCTTGTTCCTGAAATTGCCATTTCAAGAGAAATCCAGGGCAGGCTTGAAACTGTTTTTGGTGACAAACTTGTCGTTTGGCATTCAAAACAGGGACCTTCAGTAAAAAAGAGAATTTTTGACCTCTTGTCTTTAGACGAAAATCCGAAAGTAATACTCGGTACACGGTCTTCTGTGTTGTTGCCATTGAATAACCTGGGACTGATAATTGTTGATGAGGAGCACGACTCTTCATATAAACAATCTGATCCTGCTCCACGTTATAACGGCAGGGATGCAGCTCTGATACTGGCTTCAATGATCGGAGCAAATGTGATAATGGGCAGCGGAACCCCGTCTCTGGATTCTCTTTATAATGTCAAAATCGGGAAATATGGGGGTATTGACCTTACCAGGAGATATTATGACACAAAGGATCCTGAAATAATAATTGTTGATTCAAATAAAGCTCGCAGGCTCCACGATATGAACGGTTCATTATCCATGAGACTTGTCAATATGATTGATGCAACTCTGAAAAAAGGAGAACAAGTGCTTGTATTCCGTTCAAGGAAAGCGTATTCATCATTCCTTCAGTGTGAGGAGTGCGGAACTGTACTTAAATGTCCGAGATGCAATGTAAGTCTCAGTTATCGAAAGTCCTCCAATATTATGACCTGCTATTACTGTGGCTACCATATTCCATTTTCCGGTAAGTGCCCTGAATGCGGTTCAGAATCGATCAGGTGCATCGGTTCAGGAACGGAGAAGATCGAAGAAGAATTAAAAACTCTTTTTCCTGACGCGCGGATTGCGAGACTTGATTCTGATATTGCAGAAAGTGTAAAGGCAGAAAAGGCTGTATTGAAAGAGTTTAGAGAAGGGACAATTGACATTCTTGTCGGGACCCAAATGATAACCAAAGGATTTGATTTCGCAAATCTGTCCCTTGTGGCTGTAATCAGCGCCGATGCTCTGTTGTCTTTGCAGGATTTCAGAGCGGATGAGAAGGCGTTGCAACTTTTCAGACAGGTAATGGGTCGTACCGGCAGAAGAGACAGGCAGGGGACGATAGTAATACAGACTGCTCAACCGGAGCATCCTGTATATAAAAGATTCATTTCAAATGATACTAAGCGTGAAGAAGAACTTCAAGAACGTGAAAAATTCAGGTTTCCTCCATTTGTTCGATTGATAACAATCACTGTAAAAGATCGTTATGAGGGCAGACTTGCCAGAATTTCAAGAATGATCGACAAAGAACTTCCATTGATAGGCTTCAAAGATCTGACAGGACCTGTTGTTCCGCAGGTGGATAAAATACAAGGGCAGTTTATCAACATTTTCTGGATAAAACTGCCCCGTAATAATCAGTCCAAACTTTTAAAGGCGAAACTCAGTACTAAAATCGATGAGATATGTTCAGCAATGAAGCCTTCTCCCGAAATAATTATTGATGTAGATCCTTTATAGTTTCACTTTATAGATTTGATTTTGTCGAATCACTCTGATCAGTTAATGTAGAATCCTGTTGTACAGGCATATTCCGGTACTCTTCAATAACCTTTTTTGCAAGTTCAGGCTTGTTGGTCGTGATGAAGTCAACCCCGCGACCTATCATTTCTGACATTAACTCAGGATCATCTATTGTCCAGACGTTTACTGTCATTCCGAGGTCATGCGCTTCTTTTACCCATTCCGGATGTTTTTGAATAGATACATATTGATAATCAATACCATTAATGCCTTTTTTGTGAAGATCTTCAGGTGTCATATTGCCGCTAAGATATGATACGCTCATTTCAGGAAATGCTCTGGCAATCATCAGACAAGAGAGGTAGCTGAATGATATGAAATCAATCCGGTCAGCAATTTTTTCCTTTTTAATGAATTCTATAAGAAGTGTAACTGCTTTGGTCTGAGTTTCAACATTAATGTGAGACTTCAATTCCATTACCATTCTTGTAGTATGGCATTTGCCGGCCTGTTTCACATATTGTTTTAGCGTTGGGATCTTTTCTCCATTGGGAAGTTTATGATTCAACAGTTCTGAATAAGGACATTCTGCAATAATCTTCCCGTCCACCTCACTGTCGTGAAATACAATGAGTTCTCCATCTTTTGTCATACGGACGTCAAATTCTGAGCCGTAGAGACAATTTTGCTGAGCGGCTTTAAGGGAGGCAATAGAGTTTTCAGCTGATTTTTCGGTATCCCAGTAACCACGGTGAGCGATAATCTTGACGCCGTCTTTTTCCGGTTCAGGGCAGTTGCACCCCTTATCACAACTTGAAACGGTTGCAAGCACAAGGCATGCGGCAATACAATAAATGATTCTGTTCATTACTGTCAGAAGATATTAGTAGTTGGTCTTCATCAGTTCAAAATATGCCTTAGGATGCTGGCATGCAGGGCATTTTTCAGGAGCATTTTTGCTCTTTATTACAAATCCACAATTGCGGCACTGCCAGTAAACTTCTTCATCTCTGTTGAAAACCTTATCGTTTATAACATTCTCATAGAGCTTATTGTATCTTTTTTCGTGTTCGGCTTCAACAAGAGCAATTTTTCTGAATGTGTTGGCTATTTCAGCAAATCCTTCTTCTTCTGCAATTTTTGCAAATTCAGGGTAAAGCTCAGACCACTCTTCGTTTTCACCCTCTTTAGCTGCTTTCAGATTTTCTGCTGTTGTCCCGATGACACCTGCAGGAAATGCAGCTGTAATCTCTACTGCGCCGCCTTCAAGATATTTGAAGAATTTCTTTGCATGCTCTTTTTCCTGTTCTGCAGTTTCCATGAATATGGCAGAGATTTGTTCAAATCCTTCTTTTTTTGCCGCACTTGCAAAGTAAGTATATCTTGTGCGAGCTTGCGATTCACCTGCAAATGATTTCAGCAGGTTCTTTTCAGTTTTTGTTCCTTTTAAACTTCCCATAATAGTAAAAATTATTTAATTGTTTTTGAATGTCCTGTTATCTGTATGTCGATTGTATCAAATTCAAAGTCAGGTATGTCAGAATGAGTGACAAATTGCTTGACATTTTCCATTAACGGCTTGTTGTCAAGATCTTTGAACGTATGCTTTTCCGTATCGTAAAGATGGCAGTGGTCGTATGTATTGATGTCAAAATACATTTTGTTGTTTGAGCTGAACCGTCTTGCAATGAGTCCCGCATCACTGAATGATTGCAATACATTGTAAATAGTTGCGACTGTAATAGTTGGATACAGATCCTTGACATGACTGTAAACCATATCGGCCGAAGCATGCCCCAACTGTGTCATAACATTATAAATATTAATGCGTTGCGGCGTTGCTTTTAAGTTGTGTTCCTGGATGATGGTTTTGACTTGGTTAGGCATATAATATTTTTTTCTCGGGCAAATGTATTTAGAATTATTCTAAACAACAAATATTTATTCAATTATTTTTAAATTTGTCGCAATTATGAATAATGCAAAATATTTGCCATTAACTGATGATTCGTATGCATTAGTTACTGGAGCCTCTTCCGGAATGGGAAGGGATTATGCCGAGATGCTTCGCTCTTATGGCTATAATCTTATAATAGTCAGTTGCAACAAGCAGAGGATAGATAGCGTAAAGAGCTGTCTTGAAGAAAAATACCCGAACGGAAAAGAGATCATAGCCATAGCGATGGATCTTTCTAATACAGATGCAGCTCGCTCTTTATTCGATATGGTTAAAGAGAAGAGAATAGATATACTGATAAATAATGCCGGAGTATTTGACTATGCTGATCTCTGTAATATCCCTCTTGAGAGAACTCAGAGCACATTGATTTTACACAATTATACCCCGGTGACGCTTTGCGTTCTTATCGGCAGGCAGATGAAAGAGAGAAATTATGGCAGAATAATGATTATTTCGTCTCTGACCTCCTGGATGCCCTATCCCAGCCTTGCCATATATGCTGCAACAAAACGGTTTAACAAGTCCTTCTCGCGTTCGTTGAGAATTGAGATGAAAGGAAGCGGGGTCGGAGTTACTGTCGCTTATTTCGGAGCAGTTTCAACTGAACTGTATCCTCTCAGCGATAAATATCGCAAACTCGCATGTTCCCTTGGAATAATGATGAGTTCTCATAATGCTTCCAGGAGAGCGCTTAAGGCTATGTTTAGAAACATGGCAGCTGTAATGCCGGGAATTATTAACTGGATTGCTCTTCCGTTTCTCAGGATTATGCCTGTCTGGTTTTTAAATTTTCTTGATAAAAAAGCACTTAAGGGTATTAAATTTTACTAATTTTGCACCCTTAATTTTGCACCCTTATGAAAAGCGAGCTGAAAGCAAGAATACGTAAATCCGTAAAAGAAATACTACCTTCAACTACAAAGACCTGGATTTGGATTATAAAGTTGACTGTCGGAGTATCGTTCGGCATTGAGTTGTTGAAATATTTTCAGATACTGCCGTGGATATCTTCGTTCCTGTTCCCTGTTTTTAAATATTTCGGGCTTCCCGGTGATGCTGCACTTGCCTATGTGACAGGCTATTTTGTGAATGTTTATTCTGCCGTGGCGGTAATGAGTTCACTTGATCTCGGCGTACGGGCCACGACTATTCTCGGGACTATGCTGTTATGTTCACATTCAATGATAATTGAAACGGCAGTAATAAAAAAAACAGGAGCGTCAGGGGTCAGAACTGTTATTGTCCGCACGATTTCAGCATTTGTGCTCGGCTTTGTACTTAACAAGATTCTCCCTCAGACAGGAGAGACGCTGACAGCAATGTCCGTTGAGTTTCAGAAACCTGAATTTTGGCCGATGATGGGGGCATGGGCACTGTCAACACTCAAATTGTGCGCGTTCATGACGGTAATAATATTTGGATTGAATATTCTTCAGAGGCTGCTTTCGGAATTTGGGGTCATAGCATGGATTTTTTCGGTTTGCCGCCGAAAACTGCATTCCTCTGGATTATTGCCAATATCATAGGACTTGGATATGGAGCTGCGGCAATGCTTGATGAGATGGCGCGAGGGAAGGTCAAACATAGGGATGTATGCCTTCTTGATTCCCATATCTGTATCTCCCACAGCAACCTGGAGGATGTGTTGATTATCTCCGCAATGGGAGCTGTA
>CAZPLM010000143.1:0-5692 GCA_964587275.1 uncultured Muribaculaceae bacterium
CGCCGAGGTCTTCCATATCGCGGACATCGAGACCCATATTATGGCCGAGTCCGTGAGGCATAAATAGCCCCTGTACACCTTGAGATACAGCTTCGTCGATATCTCCTTTGACAAGGCCGAGGTTATGAAGCCCCTGTACGATGACTCTGCTTGCTGCAAGATGGACTTCGCTGTAGGTGAATCCCGGGCGGGCCATGTCTGCTGCAAGGTTGTTGGCAGTTGCTACTATCGTATAGATATCTTTCTGTTTCTGAGTGAATTTGCCTGAACATGGAATAGTTCTGGTGAAATCAGATGCATAATGAGATGCTATTTCGGCGCCGGCGTCAATAACACAAAGTCTTCCTTCTGTAATGATTTGATGATGACTGTGGTTATGCAGCGTTTCGCCGTTTTGTGAGAGAATTGTAGGGAACGAGGTCATATATCCGCCTGATGTGCATACGCCATCCATAACTCCGACAAGTTCCTGCTCGATCATCCCGAGCTTCATCATAGACATTGCAGCAAAATGCATTGCGTAGCCGAGGTTACAGGCCTTGTCAATTTCCTCTATTTCACAAGGTTCCTTGATTAGTCTCATTGAGACGACTGCTTTTATAAATTCTATACTGGCCTTCTGTTTCAATTCGTTGAATGGGATGCCGAGCATTTCATTAAGCATTATTTTATTATGGTTCCTGTAAGGAGGGAGGTAATGTACCTTGCGGCCTTTTTTAGCAGCATCCGACAGAACCCCGGACAGTTTGGAGAGAGGCATTGATTCGCATACCCCAACTTTGAGAGCCTGTTCTGCGATGGTCGGCTGAGGGCCCATCCAGATTATATCGTCCATATCAACATCATTGCCAAAGATAATTTCCCGGCCTGATTCTACATCTATTACCGCTGCAAGATCAGGTTTGTCAAGGCCGAAATAATAAAGGAATGAGCTGTCCTGTCTGAAAAGGTATTGATTGTCATTATAGTTGCAACTTGCTTCGCTGTTGCCCATAAATAGCAAAAGGCCTGATTTAACCTTTGGTATCAGGCGTCCGCGTCTGGAAATGTAAACTTTTTTTTCGAACATTTTGTATGATTTTATTTAAAATATTTCTATATCAGACAAATATACTACAAAAATATGAGGCTCAGGAATTAATTTTTGAACAAAAAATTTGTTTGCTTACCTTTGCGGGCTTAAAATGAATAATTATATTATGAGATTAAAAATTGTAGTACTTGCCAAACAGGTGCCTGACACCAGAAATGTGGGGAAAGATGCGATGACACCGGAGGGGACGGTCAACCGTTCAGCCCTTCCTGCCATATTCAATCCTGAAGATCTCAACGCACTTGAACAGGCATTACGATTAAAGGACCGGAACCCCGGTTCGACAGTGTCAATTTTAACAATGGGGCCTGCCCGCGCTACTGATATTATTCGTGAGGCTCTCTACAGAGGTGCAGATAACGGATATCTTTTGACTGACCGCGCATTTGCCGGTGCAGACACGCTGGCTACTTCTTATGCCCTCGCTACTGCTATTAGAAAAACAGGTGATTTCGATATTGTAATAAGTGGACGTCAGGCTATTGACGGCGATACTGCCCAGGTTGGCCCTCAGGTTGCTCAAAAACTGAATCTAAATCAGATAACGTATGTTGAGAACATTGAAAGCTGCACCAGTGAGGCAATCAGAGTTGTCCGCCATATTGACGGAGGCATTGAAGTCGTTGAAGCTCCTATGCCTATCTTATTGACAGTGAATGGAACTGCGGCTCCATGCCGTCCGCGTAATGCTAAACGTGTCATGAAATATAAAAGAGCGATGACACCTATTGAGATGCCTTCTGACGGCAACATACCTTATAAGGATGAATATGAGAATAAACCATATCTCCAACTTACTCAGTGGAGTGTGGCTGATATTGACGGTGATTTGAACCAGTGTGGTCTTGCAGGTTCTCCTACAAAGGTCAAGGCTGTTCAAAATATTGTATTCAAGGCAAAGGAAAGCAAGACACTTTCGGCATCTGATGCCGATATTGACGGTCTGATCCAGGAGCTTCTGGCTAATCATACAATTGGCTAAGTCCTTTTTACTCACCATCTAAAAGATTTTACAGAATGAATAATGTATTTGTATATTGTGAAATAGACGGCGTTACAGTAGAAGAAGTCAGTTTTGAACTTCTCACAAAAGGCCGTAAGCTTGCCAACGAACTTGGCGTTCAACTTGAAGCTGTTTGTGCCGGTACAGGTATTAAGGGCAAAGTAGAAAAAGAGATAATCTCTTATGGTGTGGATGTATTGCATCTTTTTGATGCAGAGGGACTTTTCCCTTACACATCTAAACCTCACACCTCAATACTGGTAAATCTCTTCAAACAGGAAAAACCGCAGATCTGTCTGATGGGCGCGACTGTCATAGGAAGAGATTTGGGACCGCGTGTTTCTTCTTCTCTTCACAGCGGTCTGACAGCAGACTGCACATCACTTGAGATTGGTTCTTTTGATGATAATAAGACAGGAAAACACTATGACCAGCTGCTTTACCAGATTCGTCCGGCATTTGGAGGAAATATTGTAGCAACCATTGTGAATCCGGAAAATCGGCCTCAGATGGCTACTGTCCGCAGTGGTGTGATGAAGGCTGAAAAGATAAAAGACAATTATAAGGGAGCAGTGATATACGAAGATGTTGCCAAGTATGTTCCGGATACCGATTTTGTAGTAAAGGTTATTGAGCGTCATATCGAAAAGGCTAAAAACAATTTGAAAGGTGCTCCGATAATTATAGCAGGAGGTTACGGTGTTGGCAGCAGGGAAGGATTCGAACTATTGTATGAGCTTGCAAAAGAGATACATGGAGAAGTAGGAGCGAGTCGTGCTGCTGTAGATGCAGGGTTCTGCGAAAATGATATGCAGATTGGTCAGACAGGAGTGACAGTACGGCCAAAAGTTTATATCGCCTGCGGTATTTCGGGGGCTATCCAGCATGTTGCAGGTATGAAAGAGAGCGGTATCGTGATATCAATTAATACTGATCCGGATGCTCCTATCAATGCAATAGCAGACTATATCATCAACGGTTCAGTTGAAGATGTTCTGCCGAAAATGATTAAGTATTATAAACAAAACAGCAAGTAAACCATGGCAAATTATTATAGAGATATTCCGGAATTGAAGTTTCATCTTGACAATGAAATGATGAAACGCATTGTCGAGTTGCGGGAACGCAACTTTGCCGAGAAAGATAAATATGATTATGCGCCTGTAGATTTCGAGGACGCAATGGACTCGTATGATAAGGTGTTGGATATTGTAGGTGACATTACTGCAAACGTCGTGGCTGTAAATGCGGAAGGAGTTGATGCCGAGGGTGCTCATTGTATCAATAACCGTGTAGAATATGCTGCCGGTACGAAAGAAAATCTTGATGCAATGGTTAAGGCCGGTATGAACGGAATGACGATGCCACGCAGATTCAATGGGTTGAACTTTCCTACAACGCCATATACTATGTGTGCGGAAATCGTTGCTGCCGGTGATGCCGGATTTAGCAATATTTGGAGTCTTCAGGATTGTGCCGAGACGTTATATGAGTTTGGAAATGAAGATCAGCACAGCCGATTTCTTCCACGCATTTGTGCCGGTGAGACGATGTCAATGGACTTGACTGAGCCGGATGCAGGATCTGATCTTCAACATGTTATGCTGAAAGCAACGTATGACTCGGATGCTGACTGTTGGAGGCTGAATGGAGTTAAACGTTTTATTACAAATGGTGATGCGGATCTTCATCTCGTGCTTGCACGTACCGAAGAAGGATCTCGTGACGGACGCGGTCTTTCAATGTTTATTTATGATAAACGGGACGGCGGTGTTGATGTACGCCGTATTGAAAATAAACTTGGTATTCATGGTTCACCAACCTGTGAACTTGTTTACAAGAATGCAAAAGCAGAGCTTTGCGGTGAACGCAGACTTGGTCTTATCAAATATGTGATGGCCCTTATGAACAGTGCCCGTCTGGGTATTGCTGCTCAGTCGGTTGGTCTCGGACAGGCTGCTTATAACGAGGCTCTGGCATATTCTAAGGATCGTCAGCAGTTCGGACAGGCGATTATCAATTTCCCTGCAGTATATGAAATGCTTGCAACCATTAAGGCCAAGGTTGACGCAGGCCGTTCAATCCTCTATCAAACAGCTCGTTATGTTGATATATACAAGGCTCTTGACGATATCAGCCGTGAACGCAAACTGACCCCTGAGGAGCGACAGGAACAGAAGAAATATTCCCGTATGGCTGACAGTTTTACTCCGCTTGCAAAAGGAATGAATTCGGAATATGCCAATCAGAACACCTACGATTGTATCCAGGTACACGGAGGTTCAGGTTATATGCTTGAATATGCCTGCCAGCGCATATACCGTGATGCCAGAATTACAAGTATATATGAGGGGACAACTCAGTTGCAGGCTGTTGCGGCTATTCGCTATGTGACTAACGGTGCGTATCTTGCAACAATGCGCGAGTTTGAGGCTATTGCCTGTGCTCCTGAATTTGAGGGCATTATGGCTCGTCTGAAAGTAATGGCTGACAGATTCGACGCTTCGGTGAATTATATCAAGGAACTTGACAGCCAGGAGGCCCTTGATTTTGCTTCCCGTCATCTTATGGAGATGGCAGGGTGTATTATCATGTGTCATCTGTTGCTTCAGGATGCTACCAAGGCACCTGAATTGTTTACAAAGAGTGTGAATGTTTATGCCAATCTCGCTGAGAGTGAGATTGCCAGACATTCTGCATTTATCAACGGTATCACTCTTGACTCTCTTTGCGGTTATCGTCAAGATGCTGACACTGAGGCTGAAAAAACTATAGATTAGGTCTGAAGGCCTATTGGTCTGTTGGGCTTTGCGTTTGCGTGGATAACAAAATCAAGTTGGTTAACACGAACAAAACTGATACTGTAACATTGCAATGCAAAACGCTATACCGATAAAGTGGCGTTAAACAAGAACAAAACTGACGCTGTACCTCTTACGCGTGCGTAAATACCTTATAAGCCGGACATGATGTCTTTTGCCTTTAAAGCAGACACATTTCCGGCTTTTCTTTTTGATTTTTTTGTCCAACTTTTGGGGCGCAGTTCAAATCGCTTTTCCCTCGCTCCTTCCATGTGCAAAACCGCCCGATTCACACACGGTTCGGTCGAAATCTCTACCTCCGTGTGCAAAACCGCCCGATTCACACACGGCAACTATTTACGCACATGTAAATTCAGGCACTGGAATTGCCGTTTCTTGTAAAAGATTGATAATCTGTTGTTTGATGATATTTTAGTCGCCAAAACGCAGACTAAAAATGCATCAATATGCTCATTATTAGCTCATTACAAAAAACACTATTTTTGCAAGTCTGTCTTTTGCACATTTGTATGTCACTAACATCGAGAAGTTATGGTATCTCGAACACCGCGGAGTTATCCTTGCCGGACCGCAATGGGCCCAAGCAAGCCCATGCAGGTCCAGTAGGAGATAACTCCACCGACACTGGGGATGTATGTTCGTCCGGGCAAAAAGTTGAGCGTGATATCTAACTCACTGTAAACTACTCAATTGTTGGATTCACTGGCCTGCGTGGTGATGGGGAGTCATTCGACGAAGGTAGTGAGTATGAAAGACTTACATATCACGCAATTT
>CAZPLM010000144.1:0-5638 GCA_964587275.1 uncultured Muribaculaceae bacterium
GCAGAACCCCGGAAATCACGTCCGCGAGTATCGGATAGTGTGTGCAGCCGAGTACGATATGGTCTGCTCCGGCCTCAATCATCGGATCAATATAACGGTGAAGAAGAGCTTTTGTTCCGGGAGTATTTATTTTCCCCTCTTCGACTGCTTCAACAAGTCCGGTTCCAACTTTTTCAATGACATTTACATCGGTGGCGAAATTTGCCAGTGTGTTCAGGTAGAGTTTGCCTTTCAGTGTTCCTTCCGTTGCCAGAACTCCAACAACTCCTGTCTTTGAGTGGAGAGCGGCGGGCTTGATTGCAGGCTCCATTCCGATAAATGGAATTGAATAATGACTGCGAAGCCATTCAATAGCAGCTGCTGTGGCAGTATTGCAGGCCACAACAATTAAATCCGCTCCGTTTTTTATAAGGAAATCTGTTATTGCATGCGCTCGTGCTATGATATAATCCGCCGGCTTTGGTCCGTATGGACAATGGCCTCCGTCTGAGACATAGAGATAACTCTCACTTGGCATTAATGCAATAAGCTCGCGCCAAACTGATAATCCTCCAACACCTGAATCATAAATTCCGATCATCAATTTTTTTTGAACCTAACTACAAAATTAATTAAAATCAAGTACCATCATAGAAATAATCCGATTTTTTGCATAAAAAAAGAGGATAACCATCTTTTGGCTACCCTCTTTTTTACTTATATAACTGTTAAATATACAGTTGCTTTTTTGAGCTATTTTGCTGGAGCGACTGTTTCTGCTTCAACAGTAATGATTTCTGAATTTTCCTCTTCAGCTCTCTTTGCTCTTGCCGCCATCCTCTGGTAATCGTCCATAGAGGCAACGATAATCTTATCATAATCTCTGAGTCCGGTACCTGCAGGAATAAGGTGACCGCAGATGACATTTTCCTTCAATCCTTCAAGGTAATCGACCTTTCCTCTTATTGCTGCATCGCCGAGAACCTTTGTGGTCTCCTGGAATGAAGCCGCAGACATGAAACTGTTGGTTCTTAAGGCTGCCCTTGTGATACCCTGAAGTACCTGATTTGAGGTGGCGCACTTGGCTTCACGAACCTGAACAATCTTAAGATCCTGTCTCTTTAGTCTTGAATTTTCATCACGGAGTTTACGTACCGCAACAATATCACCTTTACGGAACTCTTTCGAGTCACCTGCATCGGTAACTACTTTCTTATCGAAAATCATGTCGTCCTCATCATTGAATTCCCACCTGTCTACAAGTTGTTCCGGAAGGAATTTGGTATCACCCGGGTCAACGATCTGGACTTTGCGCATCATCTGTCTTACAATGACTTCAAAATGTTTGTCGTTGATCTTCACACCCTGCATACGGTAAACTTCCTGGACTTCATTGACAATATATTCCTGAACCTTGATAGGTCCAAGTATTGTAAGAATGTCAGAAGGAGCAACAGCACCGTCAGATAATGGCATACCGGCTCTCACATAGTCATTTTCCTGTACAAGGATTTGCTTTGAGAGTGGAACAAGATATTTCTTGGTAACGCCATTTTTGGATTTAACAGTGATCTCTCTGTTTCCTCTCTTATTGCCTCCCATTATTACCTCTCCATTGATTTCAGATACAATAGCGGGGTTTGACGGGTTACGCGCTTCAAACAATTCAGTAACGCGAGGCAGACCTCCCGTGATATCGCCCGACTTACCGATGGCGCGAGGAATCTTGAAGAGAATATCTCCGACTTTAATCATTTGTCCGTCATCGACAATAATGTGAGCGCCTACAGGCAGGTTATACTGCTTGATCTCATTCCCGTTATCGTCAATAAGTTTGATTACAGGACTCTTTGATTTATCCCTTGATTCAATGATGACTTTCTCACGGTGTACAGAGTATTCATCGGCTACCTCTTCTCTGTATGTTACACCGTCAAGAAGATTCTCATACACAGCTTTACCTGACAATTCAGAAATAGTGGTGGCATTATATGCATCCCATTTACAGATCATGTCTCCCTTCTTTACAAGAGTATTGTTTTTCTGGAAGAGTTCTGCTCCGTAAGGGACATTGTGCTGAGAAAGAGTGATCCCGGTGTTGTCATCCTTGATCGTCATTTCAGCTGTACGGCCGACTACTATAGTATGTTCACCCTCTTCGTCAACTTTGTTGATTGTCCTGAGTTCCTCAAATTCAAGGCGTCCGTTGTACTTCGCCTGAATTTCATTTTCGGAGGCAATGCTTGATGCTGTACCACCGACGTGGAATGTACGAAGTGTCAACTGTGTACCAGGTTCACCGATAGATTGTGCAGCGATAACACCAACGACTTCTCCCTTTTCAACCATTCTTCCGGTTGCAAGGTTTCTGCCGTAACATTTAGCGCACACACCCTTTCTTGATTCGCAGGTGAGTACGGAACGTATCTCAACCTGTTCGATAGGAAGAGATCCGATAAGCGTTGCCTTGTCTTCAGTGATTTCATCACCTGAAGAGAGGATTTTCTCACCGGTTAAAGGATTGTATATATCGTGAACTGATGTTCTGCCGAGAATTCTGTCAGGAAGAGACTCGACGATTTCATCCTTGTTCTTTATGGCCGTTGCCACAAGACCTCTAAGTGTACCGCAATCTTCCTCATTGATAATAACATCGTGAGATACATCGACAAGGCGGCGGGTGAGGTATCCTGCATCGGCTGTCTTTAATGCAGTATCCGCCAAACCTTTACGGGCACCGTGTGTTGAAATGAAATACTCAAGAACCGACAGTCCCTCTTTAAAGTTTGCGAGGATAGGATTTTCAATGATTTCAGCTCCTGCAGCACCTGATTTTTGAGGTTTTGCCATCAAACCACGCATACCGCAAAGCTGACGGATCTGCTCCTTTGAACCACGGGCTCCGGAATCCAGCATCATGAATACAGGATTGAATCCCTGATCATCGGCAGCGATCTGTTGCTCTACTATACTTGTAAGTTTGTTATTAGTCCTTGTCCAAACGTCAATGATCTGATTATATCTCTCATTGTTTGTGATAAAGCCCATATCAAAACTTTGCTGAATGCCGGCAACTTCGTTATATCCCTCATCAACAAGTTTCGTCTTCTCTTTTGGAATGATGACATTCTCAAGGTTGAAAGATAATCCGCCCTTGTATGCCATCTTATATCCCATATTTTTGATTTCATCAAGGAAGTTGGAGGTTCTTGCAACACCTGTTTTCTTCAAAACTTCTCCGATAATGTCACGAAGAGATTTTTTCTTCAAGAGCGCATTGATATACGGTACTTCCTCAGGTACTACCTGATTGAAAATGATTCTGCCAGGAGTAGTATCTACAAGCGCTGTTCCGAGAGCAGGATTGCATTTATCCTTAGGAAGGCGGACTTTGATCTTTGACTGGAGTTCTACTCGTTTTTCATTGTAAGCAATGATAACCTCTTCAGGTCCATAGAATACCATGCCTTCTCCCTTGCATCCGGTTCTTTCCTTAGTAATGTAGTACAGACCAAGGACCATATCCTGAGAAGGAACTGTAATAGGAGCACCATTCGCAGGATTGAGGATGTTGTGAGAACCAAGCATAAGAAGTTGTGCTTCAAGAATTGCAGCGTTCCCTAAAGGAAGGTGAATAGCCATCTGGTCACCGTCGAAGTCGGCGTTGAATGCCGTACATGCGAGTGGGTGAAGCTGGATTGCCTTTCCTTCAATAAGTTTCGGCTGGAATGCCTGAATGCCGAGCCTATGCAATGTAGGAGCACGGTTAAGTAAGACCGGATGTCCTTTCATCACATTCTCGAGAATATCCCAAATGACAGGATCCTTCCTGTCAACGATTTTTTTTGCTGATTTAACAGTCTTTACAATTCCGCGTTCGATCAGTTTTCTGATAATGAACGGCTTGTAAAGCTCTGCAGCCATGAATTTAGGAAGACCGCATTCATGCATGCGAAGTTCCGGACCTACTACGATAACTGAACGTGCAGAATAATCGACACGTTTACCGAGCAGGTTTTGACGGAATCGTCCCTGTTTCCCCTTAAGACTGTCTGATAAAGACTTAAGGGTACGGTTCGCCTCTGTCTTGACAGCATTTTGCTTACGTGAGTTGTCAAACAATGCATCGACTGCTTCCTGAAGCATACGTTTTTCATTACGCAGGATTACCTCAGGCGCCTTGATCTCTATAAGTTTTTTTAACCTGTTGTTACGGATGATCACCCTTCTGTAAAGCTCGTTGAGGTCGGACGTCGCAAAACGGCCGCCATCGAGTGGAACGAGGGGACGAAGATCCGGTGGAATGACAGGAATATCCTTTAGAATCATCCATTCAGGTTTGTTGACATCTTTTGCTTCGCGGAATGCTTCAACAACGCCAAGGCGTTTAAGGGCCTCAGCCTTTCTCTGCTGTGAAGTTTCACTCTGACCCTTTTCACGCAAATCGTCAGCAAGAGCGTCGAGATCTATATCATGCAATAATGTATAAATCGCTTCGGCACCCATGCCTGCAATGAACTTGTTCGGATCACTGTTGTCAAGTGATGCATTATCCTTAGGAAGCTTGTCCAGAATTTCCATATATTCCTCCTCGGTGAGAAGGTCGTTTTTCTTACATAGCGATTCTGCTGCTCCGGCATTGATGACAATGTATTTTTCGTAGTAAATAATTGCTTCAAGTTTCTTTGATGGAATACCGAGCAGATAGCCTATCTTATTAGGAGTTGAACGAAAATACCAGATGTGAGCGACAGGAACTGTCAGGGCAATATGGCCCATCCTTTCCCTGCGCACTTTTTTCTCAGTAACCTCAACGCCGCAGCGGTCGCAAATTATACCCTTGTAACGGATCCTCTTGTACTTACCGCAATAACATTCATAGTCTTTTGTAGGGCCGAAGATTCTTTCGCAGAACAGTCCGTCACGTTCCGGCTTGTATGTACGGTAGTTGACGGTTTCCGGCTTAAGAACTTCGCCGCAAGACTGGGCGCGGATCTCATCGGGAGAAGCGAGGCCTATGCTGATTCGGTTGAAATTGCTTTTAACCTTGATATCCTTTTTAAAAGACATATTATCGTTTATTTTTATTAATCAAATTAACAATCAATTAATCCAAATGGACACTTAATGCAAGTCCCTGGAGTTCGTGTATAAGGACGTTCAGCGACTCAGGAATGCCCGGAGTCGGCATCAGGACCGCAGCCAGACTCCTCCTCGACGTCGGTGACGCCACAGCATTCCCCACCGCAGGACACCTGGCCGCCTACGCCGGCCTGGCCCCTGTCACCCGCAGATCTGGCAGCAGCATCCGAGGCGAACACCCCTCACGAGCAGGGAACAAACACCTCAAACGGGCCCTATTCCTCTCCGCTTTCGCAGCCCTCCACGACCCCGACTCCCGCGCCTACTACGACCGGAAACGCGCCGCTGGGAAGAAACACAACGCCGCGATCATCTGCCTAGCCCGACGACGCGTCGATGTCCTCCACGCCATGCTCCGCAACGGGACCTACTACCAGCCAAGACCAGCCGTCGCAGCTTGACAGACACCATAGGGACACCCCCCGAATTGGACGAATTTGGCCCGTGCTAGGGTGCTTTTACGCGTGGGGGAAACAAGTTCAATTGGGCGGTCAGCTCCGGATCGCTGCTTTCTTTG
>CAZPLM010000145.1:0-2192 GCA_964587275.1 uncultured Muribaculaceae bacterium
ACAGGCGACATTCATATCTCTCTTGTTATGGAAATGCCTCTGACAGGAGCGATTATCGTCAGCACGCCTCAGGCTGTCGCTCTTTCCGATGTCGAAAAAGGTATCAATCTCTTCCGCCATCAGAATGTCAACAAGGCAATTTACGGTATTGTGGAAAATATGGCATGGTTCACTCCTGCCGAACTACCTGATAACAAATACTATATTTTCGGAAAGAACGGGTGTGAAGAGATGTGCAGGAAATATAATGTTCCATTGTTGGGACAGATCCCTCTGGTACAGAGCATTCGTGAAGGAGGAGATGGTGGACATCCTGCAGCTATGAATGATGGACCTATGTTTGACGCAATGAAACTGGTTGCGGAGAAATTGTAGAATAAGGGGGTGAATTTGCAAGTAGAAATTTTTTTACTACATTTGCAACCCAAATATGCTCGATTCGTCTAATGGCTAGGACGGCAGATTCTCATTCTGCAAATAGGAGTTCGATTCTCCTATCGAGTACTTCTTAAAAAATATGTCAGCAAATCAAGATGTCAGAGTGCGTTTCGCACCAAGTCCAACAGGACCGCTTCATATAGGCGGTGTCCGTACAGCCCTCTATAATTATCTGTTCGCACGCAAAAATGGAGGCAAATTCATTTTGCGAATAGAAGATACTGATTCTCAACGTTTCGTCCCAGGATCTGAAGCATATATCATTGAATCCCTGAAGTGGTGCGGGATCATCACCGATGAAGGAGTCGAAAATGGAGGACCTTACGCTCCGTACAGACAGAGCGAACGAAAAGAAATTTATTTGAAATACGCCGAAATGCTTGTGGCGTCGGGCAATGCATATTATGCCTTTGATTCAGCAGAAACCCTTGACAAAATGAGAAAAGAAGCTGAATCAAAAGGAGAAATCTTTGCTTATAATTTCAAGGTACGCAACACTCTCGAGACCTCTCTCCGACTGACTGAAGATGAAGTAAAGAGTCGCATTGCCAATGGTGACCAATGGGTTATAAGATTCAAAATGGATGAAAACGAAGAGGTGGAAATGGATGATATCATCCGCGGACATATCAGCGTAAACACCTCAACTCTGGACGACAAAGTACTTTACAAGTCAGCCGACATGTTACCAACCTATCACCTGGCAAATATTGTCGATGACCACCTTATGAAGATTTCACACGTAATACGCGGAGAGGAATGGCTCCCTTCTCTGCCATTGCATTATCTTCTTTATAAAGCATTCGGGTGGGAAAACACCCGACCTCTCTTTGCACATCTGCCTCTGCTTCTCAAACCGCAGGGACAGGGAAAACTGAGCAAAAGAGACGGGGACAAACTTGGTTTTCCGGTATTCCCGTTGAAATGGATCTCTCCGGCAGGAGAAACAGCTTCCGGATATCGTGAAGACGGTTATTTACCTGAAGCATTTATTAATATGCTCGCTCTGCTCGGCTGGAATCCAGGCACGGAACAGGAACTGTTTTCAATGGATGAGTTGATCAATGCATTCTCTCTGGATCACGTCAGCAAATCAGGAGCGCGTTTCAATCCTGAAAAGGCAAAATGGTTCAATGCACAATATCTTCACTCAAAAAGCAATGAGTTTCTTGGCTCTCTCCTGCTCCCAATGCTGAAAGAGGCAGGAATTACAACTACCCTCGAACGGGCTTCAGCTGCCGCAGGAATGATGAAAGAGAGAGCTGTATTTCCAAATGAACTGCTGCCATTAACTCTGTTCCTTTTTGAAATGCCTCACTCATTTGATGACAAATCTGTCAGGAAATTCTGGAAGGAGGATAATATCAGAAATCTGGCCGCTCTATCAGATCTCTTCAGCACATTGAAAGATTCAATGCCTGCCGAAGAAACAGAACAAGCTGTTCGTCAATGGATTACTGAGAACAATATTCCTCTCGGACAATTGATGAATACTTTGAGAATTTCAATTATCGGAACCGGCAGCGGTCCTGATATCTTCAAGATATGCGAATTTATCGGAAAGACCGAAACCTGCAGACGTATCAAGAGTGCGATTGAGTCGATAAAAGTCGAGTCAGTTCAATAAACTCGGTTATACTTAACTGCTCCGGCCGCAGGCTTGAAAAACCTGCCAGATCATCTCCATTTTCATTCATAGTTTTCAGGGAGTTTCGCAATGTCTTGCGCCGCTGATTAAATGATGTCTTTACTAC
>CAZPLM010000145.1:2202-5592 GCA_964587275.1 uncultured Muribaculaceae bacterium
CTACCTGTTTAAAGAGAACCTCATCACATCCCAGATCAGTGCGACCGTTTCTTGTAAGGCGTATCACAGCAGATTTTACCTTTGGAGGAGGTACAAATGCCCCTTCTCCCACTGTAAAAAGATATTCAATATCATACCAGGCCTGAAGCAGCACTGAAAGAATCCCGTATGTTTTTGAACCATCCTGCGTTGCAATCCTCTCTGCAACTTCTTTCTGTACCATACAGACAACTTCATCAACATAATCCCTGTTCTCAATTACCTTGAAGAAAATCTGTGAGGAGATATTATAGGGAAAATTGCCAATTATTGAAAACTTGTCGCCAAACAGAGAGTGTAAATCAAGTTTCAAAAAATCTTCGTCATATATTCTGATATGCCTGTGCAGGGGATCTGCACTTTGAGCAATACTGCAAAGAGATGGAAAATGTTCTTTCAAATAAGTAACCGACTCTCTGTCTATTTCAACAACACGAAAGTCAATTCCTTCACGTTCAAGAAGATATTTGGTTAACACGCCCATTCCAGGCCCTATTTCCAGAGCATTTCCTGAAAGAGCAGAAAGTGCATTTACAATATTTGATGCAACAGCCTGGTCTGTAAGGAAATGTTGTCCAAGAGACTTCTTTGCCCTAACGCCATTAGAGTGACGGTTACGCAAACTGTCGGAACCTCTATTTCTCGAATACCCCATAAAGACACCTGATCACAGTTTTCAGAATTTCCTCATCCTGCGCACCGCTGGAAATAGCAACAAATCCATATTTTTCTGCAGGGTTGAAAAACATCTCACTTCGAAGTCCATAAGCTCCCCCGGTATGTCCAACAAGCACAACACCCGGCACATAACTGTTTGTTCTCCACATAGCCATACCGTATGCATCCTCCTCCTTCATTTCCATCTCAGGATGCTCTTCATATTTGGCAAAATCCTTTGACTGAGGTGTCTGCATCAGCCTTGAACTCTCTTCAGACATAATGAGGACACCTTCAGGAGTCGTACCGTAATTCATGTGCATTATCATATATTTTGCAAGACCGGTTGCAGAAATTTTCATACCGCCTGTAGGTGAAAAGACAACAGTGCTCTTCCCCATTTCATAATTGGCTATCTTCTCGCTGCGAGGCTCATAAGCCTCCGGAGAAGAGACAAAAGCACCGAGGCTGTCATCATAATTATAAAGCGTAACGAACTTTGAAGAATCAAGTGAATCAACGCAATAACCGCCGTAAAGCCCAAGCGGCTCAAGGATATGATGCGCTACATAACGATCAAACCTCTCACCTGATACTTTTTCGATAAACGAACCTATAAGATTGTAATTCAAATTACAATACTCATAACCTCCATCAGGCGCATAATCATTATAGCACTTAGCCCAGTCAGGATTGACATCGGGATTGATTACATTCAGATCGGTATAATAGCCTTGAGAATCGTTGATACTTGAACGGTGTGACATTAACATCCTGAGAGTAATGACATTATCCGGATATTTAGGATTACGTATTGTAAATCCGGCAAGATTGCTGACATCCTCATCAAGAGAAAGCAATCCTTTCTCCCTTAACTGCATTACAGAAGTTGCAGAAAAAGACTTGGAAATCGATGCTATTCTGAAAATATCATCATTAGTCAAAGCCTCTTTTGTATCAAGATCCTTCACGCCGAAAGAATTGGCATAAATAATCTTGTTGTCCTTGACTACAGCCACGCTTAGACCGACAACATTGGAAGTTTTCATGATTTTTTTGAGTTCTTTATCACACTTTTGTGCAGGATCTGTTGAACACCCTATTAAAGAAACCATTAGAACAAGCAGTAGAATTTTTCTCATAATTTTAGGATTTTTCTCTCTTTGTAAAGATACTCTTTTTATGTAATTTTGTTGTTATGGCAATTGAAAAAAATAGAGCAGATACCCCTCTGATGAAACAGTATTTCGACATAAAGGCGAAATATCCTGATACTATCATGCTATACAGAGTGGGAGACTTCTATGAGACGTTCGGAGAGGATGCCATCACCACAAGCAAAGTCCTCGGTATCGTGCTTACAAGAAAAGCCAGTGGCAACGGTACATATACAGAACTTGCCGGAATCCCTTACCACGCCATTGACCTCTATCTGCCACGTCTTGTCAGAGCAGGACATAAAGTTGCCGTCTGCGACCAGCTTGAAGATCCCAAACTCACAAAAAAAATTGTCAAAAGAGGTGTTACAGAGCTGGTAACCCCTGGTGTTTCATTTAATGACAATCTGCTTGAGCAGAAAGAAAACAACTTCCTTGCAGCAGCTGTTTTTGAAAAAGACCGTACAGGAATTGCATTTCTCGACATATCCACAGGTACGTTTCGAGTCGGAGAGGGTTCCACTGATTACATCGAAGTACTTCTGTCCGATTTCAAGCCTAAAGAGGTCATTCTTAAAAAGGGATACAGCGACGGTTTTAAAAAACGCTTCGGCTCTTCCTATTATATTACCTCCCTTGATGAATGGGTTTTTGTCTATGAATCGTCATTCAGAAAGTTAAAAGAACATTTCAAGACCGATACTCTTAAAGGCTTCGGTATAGAAAAAATGCCTCTCGGAATAACTGCGGCAGGTTCCATTCTTTTCTACCTCGAAATGACCGAACACAATGACATTTCACATATCCGTTCACTCTCCCGAATTGATGAGAAAGACTTTGTCTGGATGGACCGCTTCACCCTGAACAATCTTGAAATCTTCAACTCATTTGCCGGAGCGGAAGGATCATCTCTTTTGGACGTAATAGACAAATGCTCTTCTCCAATGGGGTCGAGAAAGTTGAGGGAATGGCTCTCTATGCCCCTGATTGACAAAGAAAAGATCAAAAAAAGACTTGATGCTGTCGAATGTCTTACTGCCAACCCCGACATACGCGATACAATAAGCGCTGACATTTCAAATATCGGAGACCTCGAAAGGATTATATCCAAAGCAGCGGCAGGCAGGATTATGCCACGCGAAATCCTGCAGCTAGGCAGAGGACTGAAAAGCATTTCAAAAATAATTGACGAGGCATCACAACTTACTGAAATTAAAGATATTATCGGTAGGCTTGAGAGATGTGACACTTTATCATCAAAAATCGGAAATACTATCCTCCCCGACTCCGCCCAGCAACTCGGTAAAGGAAGCGTTATTGCATGCGGCATTTCAAAAGAGCTTGACGATTTCCGTAATATTCTGGAACACAGCAAAGAGATCCTTCTCAATATCCAACAGACCGAGAAAGAAAGAACAGGAATATCTTCTCTCAAGGTCAGCTACAATAATGTCTTCGGTTATTATCTTGAAGTGCGCAACACACATTCAGACAAAGTACCGCCTGAATGGATCAGAAAACAAACTCTTGTCAATGC
>CAZPLM010000146.1:0-5544 GCA_964587275.1 uncultured Muribaculaceae bacterium
TCTTTGATTATTAATAATTTTTTGATTACATTTGCCGCTCATTTATCCCTCATTTTAATTGAGGGGTTTATAAATAATGTCTAACTACTTGATAATTAAACGAATTTAAAATGACAAAAGAAAAACAAATTATCGAACAAGAAGAGCCTGTCGAAGCTCCTGTAAAAAAGGATGAAACGATAGAATCTATGGCTGCTGAAGAGGGCGATATCGCTCCTGCAGAAGGCAGACAGCACAAAAGCAATGCATCAGCTGACAACAGCACATTTGATTGGGACGCATTTGAAAATGCAAAAGGTTCCGACTATGATGAAAAAGAGGCTGAAAATGCTTATGACCAAACACTTTCACGTATCACAGAAAATGAAGTTGTTGATGGTACCGTAGTGGCAATCAACAAACGCGAAGTAATCGTAAATATTGGTTACAAGAGTGAAGGTGTCATCAGTATCAACGAATTCCGTTACAATCCGGATCTTGCTGCAGGTGATAAGGTTGAAGTATATGTAGAAAATGCTGAGGATAAAAAGGGCCAGTTGATTCTTTCTCATAAAAGAGCACGCTCTCTGCGCTCTTGGGATAGAGTCAATGAAGCTTTTACTAAAGATGAAATCGTTAAAGGCTACATCAAATGCCGTACAAAAGGCGGTATGATCGTAGATGTATTCGGCATCGAGGCTTTCTTGCCGGGATCACAAATAGATGTTAAACCTATCAGAGACTATGATGCATTTGTCAATAAGACAATGGAGTTCAAGATTGTCAAAATCAACAACGAATTCCGCAATGTAGTAGTTTCTCACAAGGCGCTCATTGAGGCTGAACTTGAGGCTCAGAAGGCCGATATTATCGGAAAACTTGAGAAAGGTCAGGTTCTTGAGGGAACTGTTAAAAACATCACTTCATACGGCGTATTCGTCGATCTGGGCGGTGTTGACGGACTTATCCACATTACCGATCTTTCATGGGGCAGAATCAATCACCCAGAAGAAGTAGTTCAACTTGATCAGAAGATCAATGTAGTAATTCTTGATTTTGATGAACAGAAGAAGAGAATTGCTCTTGGTTTGAAGCAGCTTACTCCTCATCCATGGGATTCACTCGACGCTGATTTGAAGGTTGGCGACAAAGTTAAAGGCAAAGTTGTAGTTATTGCAGATTACGGTGCATTTGTAGAGATTCAGCCGGGCGTTGAGGGATTGATCCATGTTTCAGAAATGTCATGGTCTCTCCACCTGAGAAGCGCACAGGATTTCCTTAAAGTTGGTGATGAAGTTGAGGCAGTCGTTCTTACTCTTGATAGAGAAGAGAGGAAAATGTCTCTCGGTATCAAACAACTCAAACCGGATCCATGGGCAACAATTCTTGAGAAATACCCTGTTAATTCAAAACATACGGCAATCGTTCGCAACTTCACCAATTTCGGCGTTTTTGTTGAGCTTGAAGAGGGCGTTGACGGACTGGTTCACATCAGTGACCTTTCTTGGACAAAGAAGATCAAACATCCTTCAGAATTTACTTCAATAGGAGATAATCTTGATGTTGTAGTTCTTGAAGTGGATCAGGAAAACCGTCGTCTGAGCCTTGGACACAAACAACTTGAAGAAAATCCATGGGATGTCTTTGAGACTATTTTCACAGTCGGCTCAGTTCATGAAGGTACAGTTGTATCATTTGTCGAGAAGGGTGCAAATATCGCTTTGGAGTATGGTATTGAAGGTTACGCTTCAATGAAAAATCTCGTAAAAGAGGATGGTACGACAGCTAAGGTGGACGAAAAACTTCCTTTCAAAGTTATAGAGTTCAATAAGGCAGGTAAGAAGATTATTCTCTCTCATACAAGGACTTACGAAGAGCCTAAGAAAGAGAATGAAAGCAAGGAGAAAAACTCCGAGTCAATGACTACTCAAAAGGCTGTAAAGAAAATTTCTGCCAATCTTGAGAAGACGACTCTTGGTGATATTTCCGCTCTTGCCGAATTGAAGAGTGAGATGGAAAAAGAGGAGAAGGAAGAACCTGAAAAAGAAAACTAATTCTATTAGATGGAATTTTCAATTACAACGTTAGGAACGGCTTCAGCCCTTCCGAATGTTAGCAGATATCCAAGCGCCCACGTAGTAAATATACATGGGCGTTTGTTTTTAGTCGACTGTGGCGAAGGTTGCCAGATGCAGCTCAGGAGATACGGGTTCTCTTTCGCCAAAATAGACAATATATTTTTATCTCATCTCCATGGTGATCATGTATTCGGCCTGTTCGGATTGTTGTCAACAATGGCGATGACGGGACGTACATCAAAACTGAAAATATTTGCACCTGCAGATTTTGCCCCAATCCTTGAATTCATCATTAAATATTTTGGGAATGGATTTATGTATGAGATTGAGCATGTTCCGCTTACATCAAAAAAGCCGGAGATCCTGCTTGATCTTCGCACATCCATGATTTTCGCATTTCCGCTTAAGCACAAGGTGCCTGCTTACGGATTTCTTTTTAAAGAAAAGGAACCTTCGCTGAATGTCCATAAGCCGTTGGTGCAGAGTGAAAACCTTACACTTGCTGAAATTGGCAGGCTGAAGCGGGGTGAGAACGTTATCAGGGATGACGGGAAAGTCCTTGATGTTAAAGATTTTACTTATACCCCATATCAGCCGCGATCTTTAGCCTACTGCAGTGATACAGCTCCATTCAAAAAAATGACTGAGTGGATAAATGGTGTGGATTTACTCTATCATGAGGCGACTTTTGCAGAGTGTAATAAAGATCTTGCAAAAATCCATTATCATTCCACTGCCGCACAGGCTGCAGAGGATGCTTTGAAAGCTGGAGTAAAAAAACTTGTGATAGGCCACTACTCCTCAAGATACAATGATCTGAATTTATTGTTACAGGAGGCTAAATCAATATTTCCTGAGACAAGTCTTGCTATCGAGGGTATGAAATTTGATGTAGAATTAAAGAAAATTCAATAATATTAATGATGCTGAAAAGATTATTTGCTTTTTTTATTACCATCTCTCTTTTTACAGTTTCCGGGCCGCTTAAAGCTCAAAACAATGATGTTCAGGATTCGTATACAAAGATTGGTAATCTGTTAGTGTATATCAACGATTTCTATGTAGATACACTTGATATTAAGAACCTTTCAGAAAAAGCTGTCTTAGGTATTGTCCAGGAACTTGATCCCCACTCATCGTATGTACCGGCTAATGAAGTTGCTCAAATGAGTGAGTCACTTGATGGAGAATTTGACGGAGTAGGTGTTGAATTTGCCATTATAAATGATACTTTGACTGTACAGGCTACAATATTCGGCGGTCCTGCAGCAGAGGTTGGAGTGCTTGCCGGAGATAAAATCATAAAGATTGACGATAATGATGTGGCAGGAAAAGGTATTTCAAATTCAGATGTCAGACAATATCTCAGGGGGAAACGGGGGACAAAAGTAAATGTAGAGATTATTCGTAAAGGTTCGGATAATCCTGTGACTTTTGTTATCACAAGAGACAAGATCCCACTCGAAAGCGTTGATGCTGTTTTTCAGCCATCTCCCGGGGTCTATTATATAAAATTAGGCAGGTTTGCAAAAACTTCTCCAAAAGAAATATATGATATTCTTGCAGCCGAAAAAAAATATCCAAAAGGTGTTATTCTGGACTTGAGAGGTAATTCGGGAGGATATCTTGGTTCGGCGCTTGAGATTGCCAATTTCTTTCTAAAGAAAGGAGAAATGATACTCTATACCGAGGGTGCGCATTCTCCACGTAAAGAGGAATATGCGACCGGTTCAGGCATATTCAGGGCCGGACCTTTGGTTGTCATGGTAGATGAAAACTCTGCCTCTGCAAGTGAAATTGTCGCAGGTGCGCTTCAGGATTGGGACAGGGCAGTCCTTGTAGGTAGAAAAACATTTGGAAAAGGCCTGGTGCAGAGATTATTTCTTCTTAATGACGATTCTCAGATCAGGTTGACAATCGCCCGTTACCATACACCTTGCGGAAGGGTGATACAGTCACCATATATTAAAGGACACAAAGATGATTATTATAAGGCATTTCTTCACAGATTTGAAAATGGAGAAAGTTTTGTGCGCGACAGTATACATTTCCCTGATTCATTGAAATATAAGACATTGAGATTGGGAAAGACAGTATATGGGGGTGGGGGTATTATGCCGGAAATATTTGTGCCGCGTGATACTTCGTATTTTTCCAACTTTTATTCAACTGTTCTTGCTCAGGGGGTTATCTCAGAATATACTAACCGTTTTGTTGATGAAAACAGGGAAGAATTAGAGAAAAAATATTCATCGTTCGAACTCTTCGATTCAAAATTTTCAAGTGACAGCATGCTCGAAGGACTTGTATCATTGGCGGCTTCAAAAAAGATAATTCCGGAATCTGGCCAACTCGACACCTCAGGAGATGAACTTAAATTACTGATGAAAGCTCTTGTTGCGAGAACTCTTTTTGGAAAAGAGGCCTATTTTAAAATAATCAACAAATCCGACAACGATTACAAAATTGCGCTTGAAATTATGAATTCTGCTGTTTCGCAGATTGACGGGCGGTGAAGGCTCTCTGATATGCCCTGGCATTTTTCAGATGATCAGAATATGATGAGGCGAAACTGTGTTGCCCATCAAATGTAGAGCGAGCGCAGAAATAGATGTAGTTGCTTTTTTGATAATTCAAGACAGCATCAATTGCCTCTTTTGGCGGAATAGTGATCGGCCCCGGAGGAAGCCCCTTGTATCTATAGGTGTTATAAGGCGAATCTATGCTCAAGTGAGCCTTGAGGATTCTTGTTATACCTACCATATTCAGTGCATATTTTACCGTAGGGTCTGCCTGAAGGAGCATTCCTTTCTTCAACCTGTTGATATAGACTCCTGCAATAGTCGGCATTTCAGGGACATATTTGGTCTCTTCAATGACAATAGATGCAAGTATGGAAACTTCTGTTTTGCTGAGTCCTGTCTCCTTTGCCTTTTTTACTCTCTCATCATTCCAGAAATTATCATATTCTTTTTTCATTCTTCTGAGAAATTCCAGCGGAGTTACAGTCCAATAAAGTTCATAAGTGTCAGGTATTATGATAGATATAATGGTTCTTTCGTTAAGCCCGTACTCTTTTAGAAGGAGAGTATCCCTGAGGGCTGTAATGAAACTTGTCGAGTCGGCCTCAAGTCTCTTTCCTAAATAAGCAGCTAATTTTTCAGGACCTCTGATATAACCGGAAATCACGAGATTGGCCGGTACCTGCCAGCCGTTTGCAAATATGCGCACTATTTCCTTGTTGTTAAGTCCCTCTTTTATTTCATATCTGCCTGCTTTGAAGCACTTTTCCAGTCCGCTTTTGTCAGCAGCCTTTTTGAATGAATGGAAGTTTTTGAGAACGCCTGAATTATTAAGAGAGTCAAGGAGTCCCTGATATGAGGTGCTGCGATAAATTAGGATTACGCTGTCATTTTTTATGCTGTTTGCTTTGTAATAACGAACATAGTAGTTCCAGGCAAATGCGAGCATTATTACTAAAATGGTA
>CAZPLM010000147.1:0-5541 GCA_964587275.1 uncultured Muribaculaceae bacterium
ATGAGGTCCCCGGTTCAATCCCGGGTCTCGCTACAAAGTGAATACTGAAAGGGTGGCCAATTTTTTTGGTTTCCCTTTTTTGTTTTTTATAACAAATGCTTTTCAATTCTATTGACTTTGCCGTTTTTTTGCCGACAGTTTTTTTGTTGTACTGGACAATTTTCAACAAAAAATCTGTTATGGTTCGTAATGTCTTTCTTCTTCTTTGCAGCTACTTCTTTTATGGAGTGTGGGACTGGCGTTTTCTATTTCTTATTTTTTTCACCTCATCAGTCGATTATACCCTGGGATTCCTTATTGGAAAAACTCCTGAAGAACAGAAAATCAGACGTAAATTATTTCTGTCACTGAGCATTATCATAAATATCGGTATTCTTGCTTTTTTTAAATATTCCAACTTCTTTATCGATAGCATAGCAGGGGCATTTACTCTGTTTGGGGCAGATTTATCCATTCCATCTTTACAGATCATACTTCCTGTCGGAATCAGTTTTTATACATTCCAGTCGCTCAGTTATACGATAGATATTTACAATCGTAAATTCGAGCCGACAAAAGACATTGTCGCTTTTTACGCTTTCATCAGTTTTTTCCCACAGCTTGTGGCAGGGCCGATCGTGAGAGCAAAGAATCTGTTGCCTCAATTCAGCGATCTGAAGGAATTCGATTATAACAAAGTAAGGTAGGGTGTTGTTGAGATTTTTATAGGGCTTTTTAAAAAATGGTAATTGCAGACAGGCTGGCAATATATGTGGATTCATTATTTGAATCGGCATCTGTTCAGAATATTTCAATTGCCGGAATACCGACCATTTTGGGACTGTTTTTCTTTGCATTTCAACTCTATATAGACTTTTCTGCATATTCCCAAATTGCTATTGGGGCAGCAAGGACGCTGGGATTCAATCTGAATATTAATTTCAGGCGGCCATATCTAAGCAGTTCTTTTAATAATTTCTGGGAGCGTTGGCACATCTCTCTGTCACAATGGATGAGAGACTATATCTTCATCCCTTTGGGAGGCAGCAGGGAAGGTAAGTCACGCACAATCCGTAATCTGCTCATCGTATTTGCTGTAAGTGGGCTATGGCATGGCGCCTCCTGGAATTTTGTTATTTGTGGCGTTATCAATGCGGTTTTTATCATTCTCCTGGATCCGGTGTTGTCAAAACTGAAAATTAAGGGTGTGTTATCATCTGTAATTGTCTTTTCTATGTGGACGCTTTCTCTGATTTTTTTCAGGTCAGGGGATTTGACTACAGCAATGATGGTAATTAAAAATCTTGGATTCAGTAATTTAGATAATATTTTCAATTTTGGACTGCTGAAAAATGAGATGCTTTTCTCTCTTATTTTGATAGCCTGTCTGATGATATTTGAATATTTGGAGGAATGGATTGAACGTAAGGAAGGCAGTCTTATCAATTCACTGATTCTAAACCGTTCTTTATTGATCAGATGGAGTTTTTATCTGGTGCTTGTCTTTTCAATTATCTTTTTTGGCGTTTATGCGACAAATAATGATAACAGTTTTATTTATTTTCAATTTTAGCAGGTATGAAAAGAAGAAAAAAATAGATAAAACATTGTCATTAAGCCATTTTCTTATCAAAAGTGTTTGTTTTTCCGCTATCGTTTTTGCTATCGTGCTTTTTATTGAAAAGAAAAAGATCTTCCAGGAAGATAATGTCAATAATCACATAGAGTGGAAATGGGACGGGTATTATAGGTTAAAGGAGGAAAAGATTCCGGTAGATATACTGTTTGTCGGTAATTCCCATATACTTACAGGTATTAATCCATATATGTTTTCAAAAAATGTGGGATTGAACTCTTTTATTATGGGTGCGCCCGGGGTTAGCGTTGGAGATCTCTATTATTCAATAGAGGAGGCAATTACAGTCAGGAAGCCTAAGGTTATTGTCTTAGAAACTTATGCGATTAATGATTATGAACAATTAAAGTTGAGCGGAGGCTCGCTTAATAATCAGATTGACAGCTTCAGAGGGCGAAAAAACAGCTGGCTGAAATTTAAATCAATGTTTTCTCTTTTTGCCCGTGAGAATTATTTGATTGCCTGGGTAGAACTTTTCCGAAACCATAATTTTATTTTTACTAAACCGGATCAGATAAAAAGGAATATTAAAAGTGGAGGACCTGTTAAAAGAGAGGCGCCAAAAGGTGTTTATCTTGGACAGTTTTCCCGTTTTACCGAGGGCCTCTCAGAGAAGACACTTAAACGGTATAAAAAAGAGGGTGCACCGGTTAACGGTGCTGATTACAGGATAAGTCGAAGTTCAATACGATATACCCGGAAGATTGCCGAGTTGTGCAGAAAGAATGACATTAAGCTTGTTTTTTTAACAGTTCCAATGTACGATGAACATATCGAGTATTATTACGCCTGGCGCAATACCCTCGGTAGCTATATCGAACCCATGAGTCCATATTGGCTTGATATCCAGCTCGGTAAATATAAAGATAAATATCCGCCAAGTGCATTTGAGGATACATACAATCAAAACCAGCACTTGACCAGTTATGGAATGGCAATAACGGCAATAGTTTTCAGTCATTATTTTGATGGAATAATGCCTGATATGCCGAGAAGGTTTAATGATGGGGAGTGGTTGCGGTTTATTACAGGTTATCCTTTATGATAATTCACTTTTCCAGTCGGTGTATTTGATGATGCGCCATTCACCATTGAGGTCTTCGACTAAGGCGGTCATGCTTTCGACCCAGTCGCCTGAGTTGAGATAGTGGATACCATCCATAATTTCATTTGCAGGATGATGGATATGGCCGCAGATAATGCCGTCATACTTGAAGAATTTCGCATAGTTGATCATCTCCTTTTCATAACCGGTCATACGTGAAACAGCGATTTTCACGCTATGCTTGAGTTTTTGAGAGATGGAGTAATATGGTTTGCCTCTCCACAGACGGTATTTGTTATACAATTTATTGACTTTCAGCAGGACGGTGTAACTCCAGTGCCCCACAAGGGCGAGCATTTTAAAATGTTTTGTGACGGAGTCGAACATATCTCCATGAGTAACAAAGTATTTCTTGCCGTTAATCCCAATGAGAGTATAATTAGTCTGAATAGAGATGTTTATCATCTGAAAAGGAATCAACTGGTCGAGGAAGTCATCGTGATTGCCGCGCAGATAGATGATTCTTGTCTTGTTGTTTTCAAGCAGTCTTGCGACAGTCATCAGAAATTTTGTATGAGCTGATGTCCAGTGCTTTGTGCTTTTCTGGATCTGCCATCCGTCAACGATATCTCCGTTCAGAATCAGGGTATCGCAAGTTACGTGTTGAAGGAAATCAGTTACCTCTTTTGTTTTTGAATATTCTAAACCGAGATGTATGTCGGAGAGCACAACTGTTTTAAAATATTCCTGATTCATCACACAATATTAATTATCTCGACAAAATTAATAAATATATGCGTTGATGAAAAACAAAAAGTGCAATTGGCTTGTGCAAAATGTTGGAAATTGACGGTGATCTTAGTATATGTAAATGATATTGTTTTCCACTTTGTAGTTTATTGGAATGCAATATTTTATCATTTCAAGTATTTCGGTCAGAGACTCTGATTCAAAATTTGCCGACAGCTTGTATGAAAATATTTCAGGATTTTGAACGACAATTTTTTTACCATGCCATCTTTCCAGCATTTTTATAACTTCCGGAACAGGGGTCTTGTTGAAGAGCAGCTCTCCCTTTGTCCAGGAAATATCTTTCTCAATATCTTTTTTGGAAATGTGCTCTGCAACTTCAGTGTTGTCATTAAAGATAAATGACTCTGAAGGCTTGAGAATCACCTCTTTCTGAGTGTTTGTCCTGGAATCGTGATAGTTCAGGGCTATTGAACCGGAATAGAGAGAAGTCACGGAGTTGTTATCATCATTATAACTCTTAACTGAAAATCTTGTTCCCAATACCCTGATCTGTATGTTTTTATTAGTCTTGACGATCATTGGACGCAGACTGTCCTTTTTTACGTCAAACAAAGCTTCTCCTGATATTTCCACTCTTCTGCACTCTCCGGAAAATCGTTCCGGGTATTTGATTTCCGTGCCGGAATTCAGCCATACGGTCGAAGAGTCGGGCAGTACTACTTTTGCTTTGACTCCTTCTTCGGTATAAACGGTCATTTCCTTGACAGCCGGAGTCTTATTGTTTTGAGCAAACTGAGGTAGTGATTCTTCCCTGTTGCCGTTTATTCTTACAAAAATATCCAGAACCAGCAGGAGGGCTATACAGGCGGCTGTAGCAAGGATAAAGTATTTAATTACCGGTTTTCTTTTTTTCTCAAATTCCGAGGCATATTTGCCTGAGAACTGATTGCCGGAAATAATCCAAAGATTTTTCAGTTCGGCAAAATACCTCCTGTTTTCCTCTGATGCTTCTAACCAGACGATAATTTCATCCAATTCACTTTCAGTGGATTTTCCTTCAATATATCTTATCAGTTTTTCCTTGTTCATTTTAATTTTTTTAGCATTCAGTTATGCAAATAATCTCTGAAGCATTTTCTTAATGTTGTCATTGCGGACTGGATACGGCTTTCTACGGTCCTGATTGATACATTCTGGATCTCAGCCACTTCATAATTCTTGAAACCTTTCATTCTGCTTAATATGAAAGTCCCCTTTATTTTCGGCTTCATCATCTTTACAGCATTGAACAGAAGGCTCTTTATCTCCGAAGAATAAATTTCAGTGGAATTATCTGAATTAAGACACAAATATTCAATGTAATCAATCTTCTTTTGCCTTGAATCCATCTCGTATTCTTTTGCATTGACACGCTTTCTGAGACAGTTAAGACAATTGTTTTTTGTTACGGTAATAAGCCACGGAAAGCATGATTCATTTAGTGCAACTTTGGAACGGTTGTTCCACAATGAAAGGAATACGTCATGGGCGATATTTTCTGCTTCAAATTCGTCGTGGAGGTATGACAGAGCATAATAATAGATTTTAGAATAGTGCAGGTTGTACACATATTCATAGGATGTAATCATCTCATCCGAATGATCGGCTACATCAGTTGCATTTGTTGCTTTGTCCTGATCTGAGTACATTATTATGGCAACCGGATTATCTGTCATATAAAGGTATACAATTATCGAAAGAAAATCCGCAAAAAATATTTTTTAATCAAATAATGTGGAATAAAATTCAATAAGTGTTTAATTAGTAGCCGGGCTATGTTATAAACTTTTACCAAAAAAGTAATTTATGAAAAAACAATTTACAAGACATTTACTGCTCTGTGCCGTGTTATTCCTTGTAGTACAAGGCGTTTCAATGGCACAAAACCAAAGGCTTTTTTCTCTGGATTTCAACAACAGGCCATTGAAAGAGGTTCTTGATAAAATTACAACCACCTCATCCTACAAATTCATTTATACGGACAAGGTTGATGTGGAAAAAATTAATGTTTCCATAAAATGTACCGACCAGTCGCTCGATTCAATTCTTAAGAATCTGTTAAGCGAAGCCGGTCTGAATTATGTTATTA
>CAZPLM010000148.1:0-5539 GCA_964587275.1 uncultured Muribaculaceae bacterium
ACAGTGAAAACATGCTTTCATAAGTACTCCGACTTTTTATTTTATCTTGCCTGGCAAGATGCTTTTTCAGAAGGCGGTATATTTCAGAAGTGCCATCAGAACATGGCAGAACGCAGCATCCTTTATGTCGGCCTTCTGATGTTGACACGCAAAGCAACCCTGGAGGCTGTTTCGTTGTCAACCTGCCGCAGTCAACTGGTTGGCTGATCCATTCCAACATAAGGTTTGCTCCGCAATCCTCAATCAATAAATATGGTTTATTGAAAAGATAATTATATATTTACAATGAATTACTAATCAGTTCTCAATCCTCTACGAGTTTGATTTTGAAGCGAGGGTGGAAATGAAAGAGGAATGCACGAGAAATATTATTTGGAGGGAAGAATTTGGAGGGAAGATTATGAAAAGGTTGTATCACTGGTGTATATCATCACCGAATGAGGTTCTGTTTAGAGATGAGGAAGATATAAAAGTTGGGGTTAATTGTTATGCTTTAACTTTATTCCATACTGGAAGCGATTCACTTTCTGATTCATTCATGTCAAATCATATTCACACTATGATTTTTACAAATGATATTAGAAAATTCGGATGTTCAATGAAGTCGCGTTATTCAATTTATTTTCAAAACAAATATCACACTAATTCAATATGTGAAAGAGCAAGTGTCTTTTATTCTGTTATTGATGGGCTGAGGCATAGAATTGCAGCCATTAGTTATGTTAATCGTAACGGTCTTCATCATGGCCAAAGTTCTACTGCATTTGGTTACCCACATTCATCTGTAAATCTTTTTTATAGAAAAGAATTAGGAAAAACCGTCAGTGATGGTCCACTATTATCCGGAAGCGATATAGCAATTCATTTACCAAGACATTCATCATTTCCGGATAATTATATGATGGATAGGACTGGAATGATTATCAGAGAGTCTTTTACTCAAATACAACAAGTTGAAATAATGTATGGTTCTGCGAGAGCATTTCTTTACTATATGAACAGACTTTCAACGGATTCGTGGAAAAATGAACAGATGGAAGATGATAATGGTAGTGAGCCTGTTACATTAAATACAGTAGAATTCAATACCACAAATGCAACAATAGAAAAACTTCATATTAATGAACAGGGTAAATGTAGTAATAACAGAATGACAGATATCGAAATCTGCAAAATTATTGATCGATATTACGTTCCAAAATATAAGAAGGAATCAGTCTATCATTTGTCAGAGAGTGAGAAAAAAACAATTGCCAATGAGATTTATTATAGATATCACATATCCGGAACACAAATAATAAGATGTTTAATAATTTTACTGCGAAAGATAGTTTCGTTATGCCATCTTAAGCATTTTATACCACGGAAATCTCTTATTGCGTTTATTATAACTCATTGTATTTTTTTGAGTTGCCGCGGGCTTTTTCTACAGGGTACTTTTCAGAGTTTCTTTTAATTTTAGATTCAATGATGTCATAAATATTTAGGTTGTGTTTGTCAGCAAGCATAATTGCATAACAAAAGACATCAGCCAACTCCTCTTCCAATTTATCAATATTAATATCCTCTGATTCAGAATCTTTTTTCCAAAGATATAGTTCATTTAATTCTGCTGCCTCCAGAAACAGGCCTAAAGCCAGATTTTTAGAGTCGTGGAATTGATCCCAGTCGCGGTCTTTATTGAACTTATCCAGAAGTTTACTGATAGATTGAAGCCTGTCCATTTGATTTATTTATTAATGTCACATTAACGGTTATATAGTTTTTACAAATTCTGCAACAATTCGATATGATCCATCGTCCTCACTGTTTATTTCCAAGGATTCATAATCTTTATTAATCGGTTGTAGTATAATGGATTCATGTTTCCATTCTCCGGTATCTTTATCAAATATCTTTGAACTTTTGTACGTCTTTATTGTATATGATCCATTATAATCACTGTCGTGTTTGTTGCATTCTGCAAGGACAATTTTGTCATTTCTTGAACCGACTATATTTGCTTTAAAAATACAATAATCCCCATTATGAATAGTGGGCTCCATAGAATTGCCGGCAGCCTTGACTACAAACATACCCTTATTCAATTTTCTCACATTATCTATCTCGATCCAACCACTTTCTTCAACATTTTCAAATGAACCAAATTTGCCGCAAGCAGCTCTTAATGAATATAATGGCAGATATTTAACATATTTGTATCTATCGTCGACAAAGTCCAACACCACAGGTGTATTCTTTTTTGCATCATTATGATCTGGCTTTTCTTGGTAAGAAAGTTTCTTTTTGAAATACTCTTCAACTTGTTTGTTACAGAAATAGACATAACAACCTTTAATACCCCGAGTAAGAAGAACACGATAAATGTTTTTGACATATTCATCAAAATTTCTATTTCCCCTAAGTTTAGGGTCTCGCGTATAACGGATATCCCCTAACAATCTGTCACAATATTCATCATATTTTAAATCATTGCCGATGATAACCCCAATGTAGTCAAATTCAAATCCCTGTGCAGTATAAATGCACCCCACTTGCTTTATCCCCTCCGGTTTATAAGCCCATTCGTACCATTTTACATAGCCTGGCGGTATGTTGACAATATCTCCATGTGTTTCCCATGGCATAGCAAAATCGCCTATTTGTACATCCTTGACAAGATTTCCCTTAGAATCAAGATTTTTTGACCATGGCCAACAAAAACCCGCCGTTAGTCGAGCAGAGGTGTTGCGTTGTGAATTCTTCTGTAATAGAGCTGTATACAATGATGTGGGGTTATCAAAAATGCGGAAGTCGTATTCTTTCTTTGAAAATGAATGATATGATTCATTATATCCCAAAACATTTTCAAGCCAGTCAAGATAATTGTTCGAACCGTTGCACCTGAATTGGGATGTCAGTTCTATTTCCTCAATTCTGGCACCATATTTTTTAGCAAACTCTTTAATCATTAGAATATTGCAGACATCAGAACTGCGGATGGCCTGCTTATCATCGATAAAGAAAACCGTGGTTCGCGCTGCTCTTATTAAAGTGGACACCTGTGGCATTTCTGTTCTGTCTTCAGATCTTGTATATTGGCTGTTGGCTGATTGGCTTATTCTGTGCGCTTCGTCAATTATTAATACATCCAATCCGTTTTCTTCAATTTTAGATGGTCTGAATTTGTCAAGTGAGGAGAATAGAAGTTTTGCCTTAGAACCCCTTGATAATCTGTTTTTAATTCCTTCTATGAGTGGTTTTGATTTAGTTGCAAAAAAGATCGTTTTCTCAAGTCTGGCCAATTCTGCCACCATGTGAAGAGCTATTACAGTTTTACCAGTGCCGGGACCACCAGAAACAATTATAACATTCTTTTTGCCAGTATTTTTTTTAACAAGGCCCAAAATTGTATTTTTTGCAACAATCTGATCTCCAATAAGTGAAAAGTCGGAACGATTGTCAACAATCTTTGAGGCACTGTCAAGGAGCTTTTTAGATGGATGTATAGGGCTATGGCTAAATTTGTTAAAAATGTTAAACCCGTTTCCGTTGCAAAGGCAATGTTTTAAATCTAATGCCAACTCTTTTATGTCTGAAGATGAGAATGTTTTATAGCGACTCAATAATCGTGAATAAGCAGGATCAAAAAGTCCGGTGTTCCCATCCTTGACATAATTATAACAATACGCGCACCCGAATAAGGATAATTCATTATTGCTTAATACATCGATAAAACCATTCAAGTAGTTACTATAGCTTTCAACTTGTTGAGAAGGATGTTCGACGGTTCTTGGCCGTCCTCCTGTATAAGTTTCAACAAAATTACCCTCAAGATCTGTGGGTGTTACTCTGTCCCACTGCTTTAATTCAATATGAACCACATATCCGGTATCTTTAGAATCAGTACCATATATCATACAGTCTACTCTATTCCTTGTGTATGGAAGCATATACTCGAAAGAGAGGAAGGTATCTTTAGCCTCACTTAATTCCAGGAGAGATTTGATCTTTTCACCATTAGGCCCGTAGGAATTTTTTTCTGCTAATCCGATTGGAAGATTTAATTCTGCGGCTGTCTGGATCATTTTATTTTTGAAAAGATTAAGACGGACATCTTCCATAAATGCCCTTTGATCTCCCTGATACAAAATAAGCCCCATAAATTATTATTCAATCATTATTGTAAATGTACAAATTATTTCACAAATACTGCACTATTTGAACAGTAGAGAATTCCCTCTTCTTTCTTATGCTGATGTTGACACTCAGAGTGACCCCGGAGGCTGTTTCGATGTCAACATGCTGCCCATATTCGACCGTGCCGACTACATTCAAATCGCCTAAAATTTAGGCATACCGCCCAGCACCGCAGATAAGTAGATTGCCCGTTGTGTAAGTGCCGGACTATCACAAGACAGAAGCACGGAGAATATACAAAGACAGAAACCAAGGCAAGACCCCCAATTAGAGGGCTTTTGTGTTTTTCTGATAATGTTGCTGATAAATTCTTTTCCGAAGTGCCTGTATGTCAGAGAATATTTGCAACTTTGCATAAGTTATTCAAGAACGGTTAAACCTAATTTTATAGATATGTTATTGTCTGAAAAAATAAAAGAATTGCGGCTGAAAGCTGATTTGCCACAACGTAAAGTTGCGGCGGCTATTGATGTGGACACCGCCACTTATTGCAAATTTGAAAAGGACGTTTTGAAAATTAGTCGCGAACAACTTCTGAAATATGCTGATTTTCTGAAAACCGATGCTAATGATTTGCTTGCCCTTTGGCTTGCAGATCAAATGAGAAAAACCGTTTCCGAAGAATCAAAAGAGGTGGTAAACGAGGCTATTAAGATAGTTTCAAAATCAATAAAATAGGCACACTATGAAACAAGATACAATCCAAGAGTTACGAAACTTTGACGACCAACTATTTGAGGCTGTCCAAGAATATCTCGATAATAAAGAGGCTTATCCAGCCAATTCTGTTTTGGCAATTAATGCCGAGACTAAAAATATATCTATTGTCATCAGTGCCGACTGTACCAATTGCGACCAATACGAACTCGCTTCGCTCATTCGCAATAGTGAGCAAGGTACAACCGAACCCGATTGCGATGCAACTTGCGAAATCGCAAGTCAATATTATTTTGTAAGATAAACAATTATGCCACTCAAATTTATAGATTTATTCGCTGGTCTTGGAGGCTTCCATTTAGCACGTTGTTTGTCCATACAAATAGTGCCACAGACACGAAATTAGAGCAGATACAACGTATTTCTGACGACCTCAAATTGAATTTAATTGTAGAATTGGTTTAAAAATAAAATCATTAGTTTATGTCTGAATCCCAAAACATAGAATACAAGTCCATTTGGAAAGATGAATACCTGAAATGGATATGTGGCTTTGCCAATGCGCAGGGCGGCACAATTTTTATTGGCAAAGATGACAATGGCAATGTGGTAGGTTTGAAAAACGCCAAAAAACTTTTGGAAGATCTCCCCAACAAGATAACGACCGTTTTGGGAATTGTTGCCGATGTCAATCTGCACGAAA
>CAZPLM010000149.1:0-5536 GCA_964587275.1 uncultured Muribaculaceae bacterium
AAATTGCGTGATATGTAAGTCTTTCATACTCACTACCTTCGTCGAATGACTCCCCTTCACCATGCAGGCCAGTGAATCCAACAATTGAGTAGTTTACAGTGAGTTAGATATCACGCGCAACTTTTTGCCCGGACGAACATACATCCCCAGTGTCGGTGGAGTTATCTCCTGCCAGACCTTCATGGGCTTGCGTGGGCCCATTGCGGTCCGGCAAGGATAACTCCGCGGTGTTCGAGATACCATAACTTCTCGATGTTAGTGACATACAAATGTGCAAAAGACAGACTTGCAAAAATAGTGTTTTTTGTAATGAGCTAATAATGAGCATATTGATGCATTTTTAGTCTGCGTTTTGGCGACTAAAATATCATCAAACAACAGATTATCAATCTTTTACAGGAAACGGCAATTTCGTGCTGTACTAATAATGTTTATCCCAAAAGGTACTTTAATTGAAAACCCAAATAAAAGAACTGTGAAACTGGAGATATGAGTATTCAGGGAGTACTTCAGCGGTGTTTCTGGTTTATGATGTTTGTGGAAGATCTCAGAAAGTTTTAGAATAGTTAAATCTATGTTGTTCCCTGGTTATGATGCTTGTTGAAGAGAGGTAATATATATTAGTGCCAGACGATCATACTCCAGAAAAGTGCTTTGCTTGGCCAATACTTGGATTTTGAAAAAATTTATCGCCGTTTTTTATAACTCGCATATAATCATAGAAATAGTGATATTTTAGTCATCAAAACGCAGACTAAAATAATGTCAATCAGCTCATTATTAGTCCATTTCATAAAACGCAACCTGTACATTGTGACATCCTAAAAAAGTTTACCAAATAAAGGTACTTTAATGGACAATGCAACCAAGAGAATTGGTAAACTTATTTCAGGAAGATATAATGTGCGTGATATGTAATCTGCTGGTAATTAGTTTTGTAATGATTTGTCTGGTGCCTGTGAAAAGGGGGAGTTATTCACAGAATTAGTTATTAACCAAAGCTTTACATATCACGGAAGACCTCACAGTTGAAATCTCTTCATTAACTGCAGTGCTTTAGTGCCTTTGCCACTGCAGTGCTTCAAAACCGACCGTGGAATCTCTTTCACTGCAGTACTTCAGCTGCTGGTTTAAGTTGCTGATATTCAGTATGTGAGCACATTGATCAGCTCGAGGTACTTCAACTTTTAGCGGTGATTTAGTTTTCGGTGCTGTTTCAGCTTTCAGTGGTGCTTCAGCCCTCAGCCCGCAGTGGTGTTTCAACCCTTCACACCTCAGCCCCGGAGGTGTTTCAGCCTTCAGCGTTGATTCAGCCCCCTGAGCTTCCCCATGCAATCGGAAACTTTACAGCTCCGGATTTCGAAATAGGAAAAAACCTACTTTAGGAGGAAAGAAGATTCAGCCTTCAGCGGTACTTTAGCCCTCAGCCCGTAGTGGTGTTTCAACCTTCAGTGGTGCTTCACACCTCAGCCCTAAGCGGTGATTTAGTTCTAGGTGATGCTCCAGCCCTTAGTAGTGCTTTAGTCTTCATCGGTGATTTAACTCTTGTAGTTGCTCCTGCCCTAAGCAGTGCTCTATCCCTCGGTGGTACTCCAGCCCTCAGTGCGGGGAGAAACCAGCATCATATCGACCGCCAAAAAATTAATAGGTCTTGTAGATGTCCAGGAGCGGATATTTGTAAAATAATTTAAAAATTTTAGTACTTTGTGGTACAAGGTAATTAAAAAAGTATATATATTTGCAGTGCAAAATAAATGGCAATAAAAAGTATTAACAAATTTAAATAACTTGAAAAATGAAAAAAACAATTAATGCCGGAATTGGAGGGCGCAGTTTTATTCTTGATGAAGATGCCTACCAGCGACTTGATAGCTATTTGATCAGATTCAAAGATAAAGCCAATATGGGATATCAGACCAAAGAGGTGATGGATGACCTTGAGTCAAGAATCGCTGAATTGTTCTCTCAGGCAATTTCATCTCCATCTCATGTGGTTGATCTTAAACTTGTCGAACAGGTGATTTCTCAGCTTGGAATGCCTGACGGATCAGCTGATGACAGTGATAGCGGAAATACCGGAAATACTTCAAATTATGCTCCGGGCACGGCACCAAAAAGATTTTACCGTGATAATGACAATAGGGTGATAGGAGGAGTTTGCAGCGGATTGGCATTGTACTTAAATATTGATATTGTGTTGGTTAGAATACTATTCGTGCTGATTTTCTTATTTGGTACGGTAGGTTTCTGGGCATACATTGTTTTATGGATTGTTGCACCGAAAGCTGAAACTGCAGCTCAAAAGTGCGAAATGAGAGGATGGCCGGTAACGGCAGAAAATATGGCAAAATTTTCAAAAAAATAGGAGGTTTCAATGGAAGTTAACAGTGTTGACAACGTAAGGTCACAAATGAGAAGGGGAGTGCTCGAATATTGTATTCTAAGCATTCTGAATAAAGAAGATGCATACGCTTCTTCGTTGCTTGCATCATTAAAGGAAGCCAATATGATAGTAGTTGAGGGGACATTGTATCCTTTGCTTATAAGACAAAAAAATCAGGGTCTTCTGGTGTATAGATGGGAGGAATCCACTCAGGGTCCACCTCGTAAATATTACAAAATCACTGAAAAAGGGAAGGAGCAGTTGAAAGAGATGGATAGCGCATGGCAGGAGCTGATAGATACTATTAACAGGATAAAAAACAGTTAATCAAATGAAAAAAGTTGAAAAAGTCAGTATTGGAAAGTGTGCATTTTCTTTAGAAGAAGACGCATATATACTTGTTAAACAGTATCTTAATGACCTTAGCCAGTATTACAGACAGAGAACCGGAGGAAAGGAAGTAATGGAGGGGATTGAAGAAAGGATGGCTGAATTATTTATTGAAAAGGCTGGAGAACTGGGTGTTGTTACAAAAGTTATTGCCGTTGATACAATGAATATTATTGGAAAGCCGGAAGAGATAGAGGATGATAAGGAAGAGGCTCCTAAAAACAGGGTAAGTTATGATACGAGAAGGAAATTATACAGAAATCCTAACCATCGCATATTGGGAGGAGTGTGCAGCGGTCTTGCGGCATACTTTAATATGGATACTTTGCTTATGAGGATTTTATGGGTTGTTCTTTTCTTCGCAGTTTCATCACTTGCAAGGTTCGGCCTTTCCGGTTGGCTGGTATTAATTGGTTATCTGGTAATGTGGATTTGTGTCCCTGCAGCAAATACAGTTTTGCAAAAATGCGAAATGAGGGGTGAAAAAATAAGTGTGGATGGGATAGAAAGAAATGTTGAGAGAGGAGCCCAGGGGGTAAGTGATCGCATTGATAATTGTAACTCTTCAAATTTCTGGACCATTATCGGAAAGGTATTCAGGATTGCAATTGGATTGATATTACTGTTGATAGGAGTGGCAGGTCTGACAGGTGGAATAGCCGGATTATTGGCGTTCAAAATTTCGGATAATGTTGCAATGATCAATATTAATGAGTGGATAAATGCTCAGGATTACCTGTGGAATTCGGTTGCGCCGCTGATTATATTTAAGATATCAGTTTTGATGGCGTTCTTCCTTCCGTTTATAGGGTGTTCATACGGTGGAGTGATGATGTTGTTTAACCTTAAATCTCCAAAATGGAGACCTGGTCTGATTATCTTCATCTTATGGCTTGTTGCAATTATTACAGCCGGGGTACTCTTCTGGTCTGCAACATTCTGGATGTACTGATAAGACTCACACAAGGGAGAGAACAGCTTTGGCGAAGTTTTCCCAGGACAGCTTTTCCTTGAGTTTATGGATATTTTCAACGTAGATGTTCCTGTCAGATGCGTAGAACTGCGTGATTGCCTCAGCGACAGATTTTGATGAAATGTCTTTGGTAATCAAGCCGGTTCCGACTCCACCGACCGTCTCTTCGAGACCTCCGGCAGGAGTAGCGATGACAGGAACATCGAAATTATATGATATGGCCGTAATGCCGCTTTGGGTAGCAGTGCGGTACGGCAGAATACAAACATCGGCGGCTGAGAAAAACGCAGGCACATCTTCGTCACTAATATATTTATTAAAAACATGAATGCGTTCAGGATGACTTATGGTGTTGATAATCTGGTCATACTTATCAAATGAACCGTAACTTTCACCGGCAATGACGAGTTGGTAACTGTCATCAAGGTCATTGAGCGCCTCTATAAGCAAATCAAGTCCCTTATAATCTCTGATAAGACCGAAGAACAGAAGTGTCTTCTTTTCGGGAGAAAGTTTTAGTTTCTCTTTGGCGACGGAAGCATCTGTTTTTTTCCCAAAATGATTGTACAGCGGGTGAGGCTGGAGTATGCATGGAATGTCCGGAGCGAGTTCTTTCATATCAGACATAACAGATTTGCTCATTGCAACACACGCCTTGTTTTTACCTAAAAACCATTTTGATAACGGTCTGTCAAAAAACTTCGGTTCATGAGGAATGACATTATCAAGAATAGTGATTGCAGGGATACCGTTTTTATTAAGGAATTTAGCGACGGAGCCGAGCGATGGAGCAAAATAGGACATCCAGTACTTCATTATAACTACATCTGCACCGTCTTCCATGATTTTTTTTGCAGCTTTATTATATGTAAGCGGATTTGCGGTATCAAGTATAGCGGTACTGTCTACGTAAACAGCCCTGTCGTTGTATGTTATATATTGTGTCTTGCCGGGGAATAAAATGCCTGGATACTGTCTTGTGAAAGTATAGGCTGTAACATCATGCCCCAAAGCAATAAATTCTTTATATAAATTGGCATTAAATTGTGCAATACCACCCCGGAAAGGGTAGAATGTAGATAAATAAGCTATTTTCATTGTCAATTCAGTTTAAGCATTGCGGATGCAAAAGTAAACAAATTCCCATACTTTTCATCTTTCCCGATTTTTATTGCAGGAATACCTGCTTTCTCGGCAAAAACAATATCTGATTCAGAATCTCCTATCATAAGAGAATTTGAGAAATCCAGATCGGGAAACTCTTTTTTTGCCTTCAATGCCATTCCAATATTTGGTTTTCTGTCCGGATCGTTCTCTTCTAATGCAGTGCAAGTGTAAATTCTGTCTATTGTTACTCCCCCTTTTTTCAGCTCGCACAACATATAGTTGTTAATTTCCAGAAGGTCAGTTTCTGTCATCAGTTTTTTCCCGACACCTCTTTGATTTGATATGACAATAATTCTTCTGAACAGCGGACTTAACTGTCGGAGTGATTCCGTTACATTTGGAATAAAATCAAACTCATCAATTTTTTTTACATAATCTCCCGGCCTTAGAACATTAATCACACCGTCCCTGTCGAGAAAGATCGCCTTATTATATTTTTTGCCCCCTGTGTCAAAATAGCTTCGCATTTTTTCTCCTCCATCCAATTCATCTATTGTTATAAGTATAAAACATTGTGTCACACGCTTCAACAGCAAAGTCCCAAAATAAACGCCAAAAACAGCGGGATTAAACCCGCCGTTTATTATTTCGTTATTTTCTCGTGGTACTCGTTTGCGAGATTC
>CAZPLM010000150.1:0-5500 GCA_964587275.1 uncultured Muribaculaceae bacterium
TATTTCCCTTAGGAATCACATCGATAAAATCATTACAAGATGCCGACAGGCAAATAATCATTATAAAGTATAATATTTTTTTCATATCTGTCTGATATTAAAAATTAAGATTTAAAGTAAGCGTATAGTAGGTCGGCTGTTTTCCGAGATAATGAGAGTCCTGGTAGGAATCGTAATACATCCTGTCAGGATCAAGACCATAACTGTTTGCTGCCCAGAAACAGCAGTTCTCAACTGCTAATTTAAGATTCAGACCGGAAAAGGCATCAGACTTTATTATTCGTTTAAAGTCGTATGAGAGACTTATAGATTTCAATCTTACGACAGAACCGTTCTGGATAGTCTTCTCGTGTGCAATCATATTAGTATAATTAGTCCCCAACCCCATATAATCAGTTGCAGGAACCCATGTAGTCTCTTCGTCGCCAGGGTTGCGCCATCTTTCATCTACAGTCTTGTATGGGCGAGTCTGAAAAGCAGTATGAACCATTGAAGGAATTTTCATCTTATTCCCAAATTTGTAAGTAATAAGCATATCAAACTGGAATCCATTGAATGAAACGCTATTGGTCCATGCCCCGAAATATGTTGGCGACAATCTTCCAATAAACTGAAGGTCTTCAACAGTAAAAGTATTGATGTCGCTGACAGGATGTGTTTCGCCATCAGCATCAATTATTTGTAACTGTCCCGTGTTGCTTAGCTTGTCATTTTTGAAAGCGAATACATAATCGACAGGTTTGCCGAGAAGAGGGTTGTGTGAGGTAGCCATTGAAAGAGTCTCCTCTCCGGCGTTTACCTCGGTGACCTCATTGTAGTTATATGAAAAAGTTAGCGAAGATATCCAGTTCCAATTGTTACCAGATACAGGAGATCCGGAAATACTCCAGTCAACACCTTTATTTGTAAGCGATGCAGAATTTCTTAATGCCGAGGTCCATCCGGTTGTAGGATCTATAACCATATTGCCAAGAGCGTCCTTTGTGTTTCGACTATAATAGTCAACGGAAAGATTAAGCCTGTTCTTAAACAATGCAATCTCCAATCCGGCATTAAAAGAATATACTTTTTCCCAAGCCAACTCAGGATTGGCAGGATTATTAATTATTAAAACCGGGAGCCCAAGGTAAATATCGCGGCTGTTGGAGGCTATAAGATAAGGTGAAGTCGATTTGTCAACATTTCCACTGAGGCCATAAGAAGCTTTAAATGACAATTGATTGACAGTCTCTGACTTGAAGAATTTCTCATCTGAAATATTCCATTTTCCACCCACTGACCAAGTCGGCTGGTCACGATATTTTGCAGAACGACCGTAAAGATTTGTCTTGTCATAACGGACACTGCCAAAAAGAGTATATCGTTTGTCATAGGAGAAAGTTCCGGTAAAGAATGAAGAAAAATATCTATTTTCAACATCAGTATGCTTAGGAGCATAGGTCAGTCTCTGGACAGATGAAATGCCAAGTGATGAATAACCTACTACCCCTACATTGACCAGGTCATACATATTCATCGTCGTGTCGTATGTCATACCCTGAGGGTCGTAACCATAGTAGGTATCAGACTGAGTCCTGGTTCTAAGGGCGAACATTTCGCAGCCGCCCATCAACGACATAGAGAACCTGTCCGCTTCAAAATTGTAATTAAGGACATTCCTGAAAGTAAAACTGGAACTATTTGAGTTGTATGTATCCTTGATGGCTCCATCCGGAAGATAAAATGTAAGGATGCCTGAATTATAGCCTGTAAACTGGTTGTACAGGTCTCTTGTATAGTAACTGTCTTTAGAATGAAGTACAGACTGATCAGAATGGTCAATAATATAAACACCACTTGTAGTGAATTTAAGACCTTTTACAATATCTATATCGAGCTGTGCGCTGGTTGAGACATTATAACTATTTGTCTTATTATCAGTCATAGACCTGTCTTTTAGACGGTTATAACTCCAATCACCATATCCTTTGGATTCAAGGTCATCCTTCATCAATTGAGAAACAGAATTATATTCATTTACATAATTCCCGTTTTCATCCAGAAGTTTTACATACGGGAGCATCTGGGACGGAGTGCCTGTATAATTGTTTTCTACAGAATAATTTGCCCTGAAACTTGTAGTCAGGCGAACTCTCTTGCTGATATCGAAAGTACTGTTGAGCTGTGCACCGAAACGATTCCGTTCATTGCCGATAAGGTCGGCCAGATTGTTCTCGTAATTGATGGAAAGATAGTTGGTAATATTATCCGTACCACCCGAAACGACTATATTATGAGTCTGGAAAAGAGAATTGCGATAGAAGTTTTTGGATATGTCATCCAAATTGTCGTATGATCCCAACTTGGTAAAAAGTGATTCACGTTCATTTTCACTTATTTGACCATTCTGATAGCGATATTCAATATATGCCGCTTCAGAGTAGGAATAGGGCTGATCGGCAGAAATTGTAGAAATTGAAGTTGGATAATTCGCAAATTTTTCTCTCTCAAAGTCAACAGTCTGAGCACTATTAAGATATCCCATAGAGGAGAGGTCAAATTTGGAACCCAGTTTTACATTTCCGGTATATGAGACTTTAGTTTTCTGGTTCTTTGCTCCTCTCTTTGTAGTGATGACTACTACACCATTTGCAGCTCTTACACCCCAGATGGCTGCAGATGCGGCATCCTTAAGGACCGATATGCTCTCAATATCATTCGGGTTGATATTTTCTGTCCCGTATTCCATTGGAAAACCATCCACAACTACCAGAGGTTTTGTCTCAGCATAAATGGTAGCCTGTCCACGGATCAGCATCTCACCGTCAGAATTAATTGAAAGACCTGGGACAATACCTTCAAGTTTATCAACAAAGTTGTTGGATACTATGGTTTTACTGAGATCATTCGATGAAACCATCTCAAAAGAACCGGTTGCACGGCCTTTTTCTATTGTCTGATACCCGGTTACTACTACATTCTCAAGCAAAACGACATCTTCTTCCATCAGCACATTGATAGTAGTTCTTCCATTGATGTGAATTTCTTGTGATTTCATTCCCAGAAAGGAGAAACAAAGAATATCATTGTTCCCGGCATTGATAAAAAAACGACCTTCTGTATCTGAAAAAGCGGTCTTCAAATTATTATCTTTAACGAATACAAAAACACCCGGGATCGGTTGTCCGGTTACATCCTTTACAATACCTTTTACCTGTAAATTTTGCGGTGCCTTGTCTTTAGTATCATTTTTAAACTCCCTGGGGGCAAGAATAATCTGTTTTTCTACAATTTTGTAGGAAATACCATTCTTTACCAGGACCTCATCCATCGCTTTCTGAATAGTGAGATTTGAGAGTTTTACAGATATTATACGCGAAACATCGACCTGACTGTCATTGAAGACAAACTTATAATCAGTTGTTCGCTGTATCTCCTTTAAGACTGTCTTAATGGAGACATCTTTCATATCGAGGCTGATGTTCTGAGCATTAACAGCAACGAAAGAAAGAAAAATACTTGCCATCAGCACAGCAATTTTTCTAATTCGCCGATGACATTCATGAAAAGTAGTTAGCATTGTTGTTTTTTTTGGTTAGTGCAGATTATACACAGAACCCACTAAATACCCTCGCATTATTTGTAGGATAGAGTAACAATTTTTGATGAGGAAACGGAGTATTTGATGTTTGATGAGTACTTTATAAACTCAAGGACTTGAGAAAGTGACTCCGACTGGAATTCTCCTGAAAAGCGTTCGTTGAAAATATTATTATCAGCTACTGAAATAGTGACTCCATACCATCTTTCCATCTTTTTTATGACTATGTCCATCGGAGTACTGTCAAAGATAAGCTTGCCATCTTTCCAACCTGTGTTCTGATAGACATTGGCAATCTTCTTAACCGGTTTCTGCTCCGGAGAATCACTTATAATAAGTTCTTCAGATGGATTAACCAAATACTTTTTGTCTGTCTTTTCATTAATCATTGTAACCTTTCCGGATACAAGCGTCAGTCGCAGATCGGAATCATTTGTATATGAAGAGAGATTGAATTCAGTGCCCACAACCTTAACTGTAATGCCTCTTGTTGTCTTGACATACATTGGCCACTGAGAATTACTTTTAACTGAGAAATAGCCTTCTCCGACAAGTTCCACAACTCTGGCGGTACTATCAAACCGGCTTGGACATTTTAATGTGCTGTTGCTGTTAAGCCACACATTGCTGCCGTCGGGGAGTGTCACAAGACCCTTTACCCCAGGATTGACTGTGTAGTTCAAGAAAGCGTCGTTCTGCTTAGGAATAAGGTTGGCAACAAAAGAAGCTTTTTCAGTAAGAGATGATATAGTCCGGTTATAGTTGTAATACTGAAGAATGGAAAGAGCAATAAGAGGAATTACAAGTATGGCTGCCACCTTTAGCAGTACAGATTGAACCTTCATCTTCGGGTGGATACTCTCTTTCATCCTCTTCAGAGATTCGCGAGAAGGATATGAGGCCTGTGTTTCAGACAGAGAATAAGCCGCCTTCTTCTGAATAAGCTCCCTCTCGTTTTCAGCAGAAAGGGCAGCCCATTCAAGAACTTCTCTGCACTCTTGAGCGGAGGCGATTCCCTTAATATATTTCTCTATTAATTCTTCCATAACTATATTTAAACACAACCATTAAAACACCCTAACAAAAAAATATTAAAAAAGACATATACCTGGACAGATTTTTTCGAAACATACCTAAGGCAATGGATATGCTTCTCTCTACAGTCTTGACAGAAACACCCTTTTTGAGTGCTATCTCCTTATAGGTCAAGTTCTCTTCTCTACTGAGAATAAAAATATCCCTAACCTTCTCTGGTAAAATTAGATAGACTTTTTTAATAATAGCACTCATCTCAAGTGAATCAATCTGCGAAGTCATAATATCGCTGGACAATACAGATACCAAAAATCGGCCCTCCATCTCATCAACAGGGGTCTTCGAGTATCTTATCTTCTCACGCAAAATATTCAAAGCCCTGTTTTTGGCAATGGTGTAAAGAAATGCACGGATATTTTTTGAGGGATCTACCTGACTTCTGCTTTTCCACAAAGTAAAAAATGAATCCTGAACGACGTCCTCTGCCACATTTGAATCGTGTACATACTGCTGAACAAAGAACTTGAGAGAAGAATATTCGATATTGAAGAAGGTCTCAAAAGCACGCTCATCACCGTCCCTGATAGAGCATATCAGAGCAATAGTGTCAATATACTTATTGTCTTTCATCAGTTTGTAAAGGTAATTGATTTTATATTTGCAAAAAAAGATAATGAACGGAAAGGTTAAAAAAATAATCAGGATAGTGCTAAAAACATTACTGGTGACCATTGTAATTACCGCAATATGCACTACTTATTTTACCGGAAAGACAGTTTTTAACCAAAGCACTCAGATGTGCACCAATGAAACTACTTCTCTGGATTCCGCTGCAGTATTATTTTTGGAAAAGGGCTTCGATGTCAGGGAATTCGAAAAGAACTA
>CAZPLM010000151.1:0-5500 GCA_964587275.1 uncultured Muribaculaceae bacterium
AATTCACCTTCATCAAAATATTTATTTAGTAAAGCCTCGTCATTCTCAGCTGCCATTTCCATAAGAGCGGAACGCATTTCATCTGCCTGGTCTTTAAGGTCTGCAGGAATATCCGACTCTTCTCTTGTTCCATTTTCATCTTTGAATTTGTACAATTTCATTTTCAAAATGTCAACAAAAGAATCAAAGCCGGCACCTACAGAAACAGGGAACTGAATAACCGTAGGTTTTCCTCCAAATGCCTTATGGAGAGAATCGAGTGTCCCTTCCCAATTTGCCTTATCTGCATCCAGCTGGTTTACACCGAGTATTAGAGGCTTTTTATACTTTTCAGCATAACGACCGAAAATTTCAGTACCTACCTCAACGCCCTGCTGTGCATTAATAAGCATCAGCCCGGTATCGCAGACTTTGAATGCTGAAACAACTCCACCGATAAAGTCATCTGAACCCGGTGTATCAACAAAATTCAATTTATTCTCCATGAACTCAGCATAGAGCGGTGTTGAATAAATTGAACGCTGATTTAACTGTTCAACGTCCGTATTGTCGGAAATAGTATTCTTGCCCTCGACTGTACCTCGACGGTCAATAACTTTCCCTTCGAACATCATGGCCTCGGCGAGTGTGGTCTTACCTGACCTTGTGCTCCCAAGCAACACGACGTTCCTGATTTTGTCTGTGGAGTAAGTTTTCATTTATTAATTTTATTAATCAGTTATTCTTTGTCTTTGTGCCAATTATAGTGCAACCCACAAATTTAATTAATTATTTTGTGAAATCAAGAAACTAAGCATATTCAATAATAAAGAAATGATGATTTTCTCTTAAATACCTTTAAATCAGTTGTTTTATTTTAAAAGAGTAAAACTGCGTCTATGGTATTTTGTAATACCGTACTTTTTGATGGCAGCACGATGTTCGGCAGTCGGATAGGCCATATTCCGGTCCCAGCCATATTGTGGAAACTCCTTTGCAATCAACCTTATATATTCATCCCTGTGGGTTTTTGCCAAAATCGAAGCAGCTGAAATCGCCGGCACCTTACTGTCACCTTTGACAATACATTCGGAAGGTATCTCATACCTGCTATTAGCATCTTTATAAGCATTGAATTTATTCCCATCCACCAGAATAAATTCAGGTCTGATTTTTAATCCATCTAAAGCCCTGTGCATCGCAAGAATTGAAGCCTGTAAAATATTCAACTTATCAATCTCCTCAGGTGATGCAGAAGCAACACACCATGCAACGGCATTTTTTTCAATAATTATACGCATCATATCTCTCTGCTGTTCTGTCAGTTTCTTGGAATCTTTCAGCAGTGGATGATAAAATCCTTTAGGAAGAATGACTGCTCCTGCATAAACAGGTCCTGCAAGAGGTCCCCTGCCGGCCTCATCAACCCCAGCAAGAAACTCGACATCATAGAATGTTGGAAACAGCTCGCTGTGATGCAGATGAAACAGGTCAGGATCGCACCAAAACTGTATTTTTCCCCCTTGATCGTTTTTTATCAGAACAGATGCATTGATCATTGACTGCTTCAAATCAGGCTCGTAGTCTGAAATTGCCAACACATCTCTTATCCCTGACTGGTTCTGCATTTTCACGGACAATTTGTTGATGCCGCAGACAACATATAATGAACGGTAGTACTTCCTGCACAGAGTTGCCACACCATCAACCAGCTTTCCGCTAAGACTCTGCCCGTCAAGTGATCCTTCTCCTGTAATAACAATATCCGCATTCTTGATTTTCTCTTCAAGAGAAACCATCTCTCCGAACAGTTTCCATCCTGAAATCAGTTCAGCATTTAAAAACCCATACAAAGCTGCCCCTATCCCCCCTGCCGCACCTCCGCCGGGAATAGTAGCAAATTCAACAGCTCTCTCCTCTCTTCCCATTCCCCTCAGTCTTGCTTCAGCCTCTTTTGCAAAATTTTTCATTCTCTTCTCAAGACGGACGAGCATTTCTTTATCAGCTCCTTTTTGAGGGGCATAAACCATTGTTGCTCCGTATTTCCCAAGTAGAGGATTTGTAACATCGCAAGCAACCTTTATTTTTGCTGAGAGAGGCAGGCATCCCTCAAGAGCCTTCAACATACCTTCACCACCATCATTTGTCGCACTGCCGCCAATGCCTATTACTATCTCCTTTGCTCCTATGCAAATAGCATTTTTTATCATTACCCCAAGCCCGAAGGTCGTAGTATTTTCCGGATTTCGCTCATCATCAGCCAACAAAGCGAGACCGCAACATTTAGCCATCTCTATAAAAAAGAGATCTCCTATCCTCAGCATTTCAGCATTAATCGGTCTCATCAGAGGATCGAAAGTCATTGTCAAAATACTCTCGGAGTTTGGAACAGCATTTTTCACAACCTCAAGTGAACCATCTCCTCCATCAGCAAGAGGCAGCATTTCAACTGCACTATCAGGATAATATCCTACAATTGCCTCTTTCACTGCAACAGCAACCTGCATTGCGGTCAAAGAACCTTTAAATTTGTCAGGAACAATTAAAATCATACTCTTATTAACAACAAATTGTGCGAGGATTTTATAATTTTGTAAATATTTTCTGTTTTACACATGTAAATTTACAATTATTTAAATACAGCACAATGAGGAAATTTAAAACACTACTAATCATAGCCCTTTCATTAACGGCAATGCTCCCGTTAAGTGCAGATGAAGGAATGTGGTTGCTTCCACTTTTGGAAAAGATGAACATCAGGACAATGCAGGATATGGGGTGTAAACTCTCTGCAAAAGATATTTATGATGCAAACAATACTTCTCTTAAAGATGCAGTTGTCATATTCGGAGGAGGCTGCACAGGAGAGGTTATTTCTGATAACGGACTTCTTATTACCAATCACCACTGCGGATACAGCTCTATTCAACAGTTAAGTTCTGTAGAACACGATTATCTGACTGACGGGTATTGGGCAATGACACTCGATCGGGAGTTGCCTGCAGAAGGGTTAAGCGTTACATTTCTTGAAAGTTTTACAGATGTTACAAAAGAAGTGAACTCAGCGCTTGAAAAGGCAAAAACACCTGAAGAGAGTAACGATTGTTTGGAAAAGGTAACTGATGAATTGACGAAAAAGGCAGTTGGAGATTCAAAAATTCTCTACGCCGAAGTATCTTCAATGTTTGGCGGAAATCAGTATTTCCTGATTGTATATAAAGTATTCAAAGATGTTCGTTTCGTGGGTGCCCCGCCTTCATCAATCGGAAAATTTGGCGCTGACACCGATAACTGGATGTGGCCTCGACATACCTGCGATTTCTCAATGTTCAGAATTTATGCTGACAAAGACAATAATCCGGCCGATTATTCTGAAGATAATGTTCCTTACCATCCTCGCAAATCACTGGCTATCTCTTTGAAGGGAATTCAAGATCAGGACTTCTCCATGATAATGGGATATCCGGGAAGCACGAACAGATTTATGACAGCCTCAGAAGTAGTTGACACCTATGACAACAATAAGATCCGGATTCAATGCCGCGGCATCCGTCAAGATTTGATGCTTGAGGATATGCTGGCTGACCCTAATGTTAAAATCCAATATGCCAGCAAATACAGCGGGTCATCAAACGGGTGGAAGAAATGGATTGGAATGAATGAAACATTTGACAAACTTGGAGTACAGCAGCGACGTGCAGACGAAGAGAAGAGTTTTGAGGAGTGGATCAACAAAAAGAAAACACGCCAGGAAAAATATGGCAATGCAATTTTACAGATTGACGAAGCTCTTGCTGAAAGAAAAGTAGCAAATGATGATATGACTTGGATAAGAGAGAGTTTGGGCAGAATTGAGATTTATTCAGTTGCGCTGAATGTTGTAAATTCCATGAAAATGGCGCTCGCAGAAAAGGATTCCGTTAAAAGAATTACAATGATTGACGATATGCGTGACTTTATGCTTTCATTCTATAAAGACTATAACACTTCTACAGATAAAAAGATTGCAAAGGCCATGTTCTCTCTATGCAGGGAAAATATCCCGGCAGACAGACTCCCTTCGATTTATCACTATATAGACAGCACTTGCAACGGTGATATTGATGCCTATGTAGAGGATCTTTTCAGACAATCAGCATTTTCTTACTTTCCAAAATTTGAAATAGCCATAAATAAGGCACTTGAGGAAAGAACTGCTGAATCTGTGGATGAAACCGTTAAAGATGAGATGGTTTTTCTTAAAGATCCTGCATATCTTGCCGCACGATCATTAATGGAAGAAATACCCCTCCTCGGCAAATCTATCAATGAGGCAAGAAAGAAATATTCGGAAGGCAAGAAGGCATTTATTGCAGGTCAGCTTGAAATGAATAAGGGAAAGGCCATGTACCCTGATGCAAACTTTACTATGAGGCTAACTTACGGGAAAATAGGTTCTTATTCCCCTAAAGACGGAGTTCTCTACAACTATTATACGACTCTTGATGGGGTAATGCAGAAAGAGGATCCTGACAATTGGGAGTTCGTTGTTCCTGCAAAGTTGAAAGATCTGTATTCAGCCAAGGATTTCGGAAGATATGCTCGTCCGGAAGATGGCAAGATGCCTGCCTGCTTTATTAACAACTGCGATATTACCGGTGGTAACTCCGGTAGTCCTGTTCTAAACGCATACGGACAACTAACAGGTCTTGCTTTTGACGGCAACTGGGAATCAATGTCTGGTGATGTAATTTTTGAGCCTGATTATCAGCGTTGTATATGTGTAGATATTCGTTATGTGCTGTTTATTATTGAGAAATTCGGAGGAGCTGGATATCTTCTGGATGAGATGAATATCGTGAAATAACTGTTAATATTATATATTATGTCACTCGAATTACAAATTCAACAGGATATCAAAGCTGCAATGATAGCCAAAGACAAAGTCGCACTTGCAGCCACCAGGGCAGTGAAAGCCGAAATCCTTCTTGCCAAATCATCAGGCGATAACCATGAGTTGACAGATGCAGATGTTCTCAAGATAGTCCAGAAGCTTATCAAACAGCGTCGCGACAGTGCAGCAATTTACTCTGAGCAAAATCGCAAAGATCTTGCAGATAATGAGCTGGCTGAGATTTCTGAGCTGGAAAAATATATGCCTAAACAGCTTTCAGATGGTGAATTAACAGATGAAATAAAGAAGATTATAACTCAAGTCGGTGCTTCATCACCTGCAGATATGGGAAAAGTCATGGGTATTGCCAATAAATCACTGGCAGGCCGTGCGGAAGGTCGTGCAATCGCCATGAAAGTAAAAGAATTGCTGAGTTAAGCCTTATATTTTGGCTTTATTAATCAAGGCGGTGCGTGAAACTAATCATTTACGCACCGCTTTGTTGTATATTTATGCAGAATCTATTTCAGTTCTTTTATAATATCATCTGATAGCCCCGTATAGAGACAAATTTGAGAAATTTCAACTCCTCCTGCTTTCATTTTCCTTGCAATTACAAGTTTGCTTTGTGCAATACCCTGCTCGGTC
>CAZPLM010000152.1:0-5471 GCA_964587275.1 uncultured Muribaculaceae bacterium
GGTGGAAGAACGCTGGGTCACCACCACCGATAACAAGAAAATGCTTACCTGGGTTGTTTATCCTCCACAATTCGATTCAACCAAAGTCTATCCGGCGATTCTCCTCTGCCTGGGCGGTCCTCAGGGTACACTTAGCCAAGGGTGGTCATACAGATGGAACTACAAGTTGATGGCGGCTCAGGATTATATTGTCGTCCTTCCAAACAGAAGGGGCACGAACGCTTTCGGCCAGGAATGGTGTGAACAGATTTCAGGTGACTACATCGGCCAGAATATGAAAGACTATTTCTCGGCAGCCGATGCTCTCAAAGCGGAACCTTATGTCGGCAAAATGGCTGCAGTCGGTGCAAGTTACGGCGGATATTCCGTCTATTATCTTGCAGGGATTCATCAAAAACGCTTTTCGGCATTCATAGCTCACGCCGGAATTTTCAATCAGGAACACATGTTTATGGAGACCGAAGAAATGTGGTTCCCTAACTGGGACAATGGCGGTGTTGCACAGCCTGACATACCTCAAAGCGGAGCTCCGTGGAGCGATAATCCTGTAGCAAAGAGACATTATGATAACTCGCCTCACAAACTTGTCAAAAATTGGGATACTCCTATTCTCGTCACACACGGCGAACTGGACTACCGTGTTCCTGTCGATCAGGGAATGGCAGCATTCAATGCCGCTCAAATGATGGGCGTCCCTTCCAAACTTGTTCTCTTCCCGGGCGAAAACCACTGGATCCTAAAGCCTCAGAACTCTATCTATTGGAACAGAGTCTTCTTTGAATGGCTCGATAAATGGTGCAAAAAGTAAAATAACCCTCAAAACAATTCAGCCGTCCTCAAATATTATCAATATCGAGGACGGCTGATTGATTTTAGCCCTGACTGATCGGATATTCTACCGACCATGTAACTTTACCACATATAATCCCAGGCCGGAAGCATGACGGGTTTAGTCGATAATGCTTTGACTGCCCTGTCATCCAGATACTTTTTATTGATGACAACCCTGAACATATATTCAGAAAACCAGTCATCGGTAAAAGTAAGATAGCCATTATGACCTGATGAAGGGCCCCAGCTGTTCTCAAACTCCCACTTTACAGGGACATCATTCTCATCCGTATCACATGCAACAATCAGCATGGCGTGAGACGAACCGCTCTGACGGGTAAGGATCCTCGCCTTTTTGTCCATATTGAGGGAAACGCCGAAAAGATCCTCATAGTCATAGGAGTTCATATCGAGTACTCCGGACTTTGTATTGGATTGCTTGCCAACATCACAAGAGGCATACAGAGGCTCATTGTTTTTAATAGAGGCAAGGGTGGCTGTCTTGATATCTTCATTAGGAAGATTCAGATAAACCCAATTTACACCCTCTATTGAGTTGCGATAATTTGCAATTTCATACACCTTATAATATTCACGGGTCGGATCATTCATTACCATAATAAACGTATCAGGATTATAATCAGCAGGTTTGATGCTGTTATAAAAATCCATCGGACTGCCGGTAAAGTTCTTGACTTCACCTCCCGAGGTCTTATATCTCCAGGTAAACTCTGCAGGCGGCTCGCCAAGGCATAAAGCCAGGATGCGATAAACATCTTTCATCACACCCAATTTGATGTTTCTCAGTTCCTTTACCTTTGATCCGGCAGCAGCAGCCTCGCGGATAGCATATCCACCGACCCTAAGTCTTTCATTAAGAATGCCTCTCATAGCACCCGTATTGTTGGAATGTTCTGTCTCAGGCATAACTGACTGAGGAACAACTCCATACTTCTCTGCCGCATTATAGAAAAGATTCCATACGCCACCGTCTCCAACTGGAGAAGAGAAATACCATGCTACTTCACGATCAAGGTAATCCTTATCAGCAGTAGAAATAACATTTTCAAGAAAGAGATTAGACTTTTCAAAAATATCCCAGAAAAAAGTGTAGTTATGAGAAAAATCAAACGAAGAAATGTCATACTTCTTCATAACCAAAGGTCTAAGAGCATTCATAGAGGTAAACATCCAGCATCTGCCTGATGACTCCTGATCCGTAATCCCTTTAACATCAACCCTGTACTTGAAAAAATGATCGATTGAGCCCACTTTTGAGTGGTTCAGTGCATTACCTTTGATGTTACTGTCATTAGTCAGCACATTCTGAATGGCGGTAGTACCTCCATCCTTAACAAAACTTCCTCGGATCTCCTTGAGTTCCGAAGTCCCTATGGTCTGAGCATTTGCTGAGAAACCGATAAGAACAATTGTAAGTAAAATTATCTTTTTCATTTTATTAAATTCTATTTACAAAGATAATATTATATTTGTAAACAGTGCTCTTGAGGCAACTACCGCAAGGCTTCTATTGGAAATGGCGGCATTGTAAAAAATAAGAGCATTTGCCTGCTATGAAAAGATTAATCATACTTTTTTGCCTGTTTGCTCTTTGCCCAATCTGCAATTATACGGCAAACGGGCAGTCAGAAACCGGACAGAACGATAAACTGCTTTCAGTTTCAGGAAAAATTATCGATGCCGAATCACGCGACCCTCTTGTCTTTGCCTCTATTTCAATGCTGAAAAATGCCATCAGCATCATCTCAAACGGAGAAGGTAAATTTTCAATAAAATTCCCTGCAAATGCGGCCGTGGATTCGGTATGTTTTTCTTTTATCGGTTATCAGCCGGCCACTTATGCGGTAGAAGACCTTCTTAAAGAGTCAAAATCAATTGTGATTCCACTGACAATGTCCCCCATCAGACTTGCAGAGAGTATCGTCAAACCTGAAGATGCACTAAGTCTTGTTCTCAGGTCAATTGACAATATCAACAACAATTATCCGCTCGAACCGATGCAAATGACCAGTTTCTACAGGGAGATGATTAAAAAGGGTAATAATTATGTAACACTGACTGAGGCTGTTGTAGATATAAATAAAATGCCCTATGATCGTCAGTTTTCTTCTGATGCGGCAACCATATATAAAGGAAGGGGAAGCATTGACTGGAAAAAAGTTGATACTGTATTTGTCAAGATAAGAGGAGGTATCACTTCATCGCTTGCTCTTGATATAATGAAAGATCCATTCATCGGAGTTTATCCTGAAGACATTAAAACTTCATACAATTTCTATATTGACGAAAAATCAGTAATGATAGAGGGAGAAGAACAATATGTCATTAATTTCCAGCCAAAGCCGAATCAGGATTTTATTCTTTTCAGAGGAAAACTGTACATTGAAAGGGCCACTCTCGCCCTGACCCGCGCCGACTTTGAGCTCAATATCACTGATGAAAACCGCGCAAAAGCGACTTCTCTCTTCATACTGAGAAAGCCGAAAGAGTTAAAGACCACTATGGAATACGCCAAATATCTTGTCCAGTACAAGAAGTTCAATGACAAATGGGTTCTTGACCACACAAGATCAGAATTGCAATTCGAAGCCAAATGGAGTCGCAAACTCTTCAAAAATACCTATACCATAATATCAGAAATGGCTGTAACCGACAAGAGTTTTGAAATTGACAGGATTGCATCCGCCAACCGTATCAAGAACAGGGACTTCACAATGGACAAGGTTTCCGACTTTGAAGATGATGAATTCTGGAAAGACTACAATGTAATAGAACCTGAATCTGACATCAATAATGTCATCGCCAAGATAGCCAGACAACTGAAACGTCGTAGCAAAAACTGATTATCCTCAGTTACTTACAGATATTTTATTATATAAAACATCATCACGCCCGATGAGACCAACTTGATGAATGTCCCGCATATAAAGCCCAAAAAGGAGCCGAGAGCAGGTTTTAAAGAGTGCTTCAGCTCCTTTCCGTTGAATATTATCTCAGCAAGCATTGCCCCCAGGAATGCACCGACAATCATGCCGACAGGAGGAAAAAAGATAATGCCGATCAGCATACCCGCAAGAGACCCTCTCGCTGCAACTTTTGACCCTCCTGTCACACGAGTAAAATAAGCGGGTACTACATAATCCAGGACAGTAACAACAATAGTAATCCCGAGCCAAATCAGAAGAAACTTCAGGCTCATCGGTTCATTGCCCCAAAAATAAAGAACAAGCAGACCCGCCCAGCTTATCGGCGGGCCGGGCAATACCGGCAGCATACACCCGATAATTCCGACAATTCCAAGAATTACTGCTATAATATCTATTACCGTCCCCATATTCTATTCCTTTTCAGTGGCAGATACACCGTACTCCATCCAATCGGGCATCGGAGCACCTTTCAAATAATGGTCAAAAAACTGTTGCATTCTTACCGTCAGATCCTTGCAATTCTTCCTCTGCGAAAGATTATGTAGCTCATCGTTGTACTGAAGCATCCAGGCCACCTTTCCGCACCTGCGCAGTGCAACAAAGAACTCAATCCCCTGCCACCATGGCACTGCGGTATCCTTGTCATTGTGCATAATCAGGACCGGAGTCTTAACGTTCGGAACAAAGAAAAGAGGAGAATTTTCCACATAAAGGTCAAAGCCGTCCCATAAGGTTTTTCCAATACGGCTCTGCTGCTGTTCATACTGGAATTGACGTGTCACTCCTGTCCCCCATCTGATCCCGCCATAGGCGCTTGTCATATTCGAGACCGGAGCACCTGATCCGGCAGCCTTGAATCTGTCGGTCTGAGTAATCATATAAGCTACCTGATAGCCTCCCCAGCTCTGTCCCTGAATTGCCATATTGTCCCCGTCTATCCATGGATATTCGCATAACATATCGCATCCCGGCAAAATATAATCAAGAGCACTCTGCCCCGGATGTCCCACCTTATAATATATATCCGGTACAAAGACTATATAATCATTACTTACATAATATGGAATATTCACCGTTGAACGACTCGGCGCAGGAACTCTCGGACTATACAACCCGTCTGAATTTCTCTCATAAAAATAGATCATCACGGGATATTTTTTTGCAGGGTTGAAGTCTTCCGGTTTAAACAGAAGTCCTTCAACAGCTTTTCCGTCTCTCGCCGTCCATGATACCAACTCAACTGTCCCCCAGTTATAATCTCGCTGCTGAGGATTGATATCGGTAATCTGCTGTTCTGTCTTGAAGTTATCTGATGTAAACCAGACATTATTCCCCGTCTCAAAATTTCCTTTCTGATAGACAAATGCCGGCTTTTTACCCTCAGAAATAACAAGGTTATCATAATTATACGGACCCTCGACCAGAACGGTAAGCTTTGCCTTTGGCTTTGCAATCTCTTTAACAGCAAATCCATATTCCTTTGTCTTATGGTTGAACATACTGAAATAAACAGGTTTGCTGCGATCCACCTGTCTCTGCAGCATACGTTCTACACCTGTCTTGTCATTTGGAAAAACAATTGTATATGATGTTTCAGTCTCTCTACCCCTCCCTTCAGTCAACATTGTCGGAGAGGAAATTTTTAGTGCATCAAACTGCCAGACATCATATTTGTCACTTATATAGAGAAAA
>CAZPLM010000153.1:0-2436 GCA_964587275.1 uncultured Muribaculaceae bacterium
TCCTGAATCCAAGGTGAGAGCCATGGGCAGGACCGCTACCGGAGTGCGTGGAATCAGTCTTTCTGAGACAGATGAAGTTATTGGTATTGTTTGTGTTGATACTTCCATAAACGAGGAGAATGAACGTCATATTCTGGTAGTTAGTGAGAACGGATATGGCAAGCGTTCCCAAATAGGTGATTACCGTATTACCAATAGAGGAGGGAAGGGTGTGAAGACTATGAATATTACTGCTAAGACCGGCAAACTTGTTGCAATTAAGGATGTTACTGATGAAAATGACCTTATGATCATCAATCAGAGTTCCGGTTTCAACCATCAGGGTTGCCGGTAGAGCCACTCAGGGAGTGCGGCTAATCACAATAAGAGAAGGAGACGGAATTGCTGCGATATGTGCAGTGAACAAGAGTGAGATTAAGCCTGAGGGAGATGCCGAAACGAATAATGATCAGGAACAGGAAACGCAACCAAGCGAAGTTGACACTAAGGAATAAAGAAAATATACATAAACAATTAATTAAAACTACAACAATGAAGAAAATTTTATTATTTCTTGCATTAACATTGCCCGTTTTGGCAGTAGCGCAGCCGAAGAATTCTGAAGAAGCGAAAAACGCTATTGAGAAGGCTTTGTCTGATTCAAAAAATGAAAAAAAGGCGTTAAAAGCATCAACATGGGTATCTTTGTCGGATGCATACCTGAATGCATACGATGTTCCGACTTTGAATCTGCTCCCAAATACACCTCAGACCGAAGTCAAACTTTTCCTCAAAGGCCAACAAGTCATTTCAAATGAGACAAGGAAAGGCACGGAAGGCGAATATTCAGTAGATGTTTATGCCGACAAGGATTTGTATTATAATCACGATGGTATTCTTGAATTCTGGGTTATAACAAAACCTGTAGTAGAGAATGCTCTCCAAAGTTCTATGGATGCTCTTTTGAAAGCGAATGCGCTTGAGACAAAGGATGCAAAAAAGAAAGAATATGTTGTTAAAGCAGAGACGATTCATCAGAAGTTTTATAATGAAGCTCTCTCATGCTATCTGATGGGCGATACCAAAGATGCAAGTTATCTTTTCGAGGAAACTGCAAAGTCAGCAAATAATAAGATTCTTAATAAAGTTGACTCATCAAGCCTTTATTATACTGCATTGATGGCCGGTATTTCAGGAGAAAAGGAAAGAGCAATAGAGTTCTATAAAAAATGTATTGGAATAGGATTTACGAGCCAGGGTTCAGTCTATTCAAATCTCGCTGAAGAATATAAACAGATGGGAGATACATTGTCCTGCAAGGAGACCTTAGAGAAAGGTTTTGCTGAAAATCCTGAAAGTCAGGGTATCCTCGTTGGTCTTATCAACTATTACATTACAAGCGGTGACGAGCCTGTCAAATTGTTTGACCTGCTCCATGCTGCTCAGGAAAATGAGCCAACAAATGCAAGTCTTTACTATGTTGAGGGAGATGTCTATAAAAAATTAGGAAATACTGAAAAGGCTATCGAGTTCTTTAAAAAATCAACCGAAATAGATCCTTCTTATGTATTCGGAACTTTAAATATCGGTATTCTGTATTATGAACAGGCTGTTGATTTGCAGAGTGCTGCAAGTGAAGAGCTTGATGATACAAAATACAATAAGTTGATGGAACAGTTCGAGGCTTCACTTGAAAAAGCCATAGAACCGTTTGAGGAAGCATTCAATATGACAAATGATAATGAACTCAAGATCGCAGTTGCAGAGTATTTAAAGAACATTTATTTTAGATTCAGAAGTAAAGGTCCTGACTACCAGGCATCATACGAAAAGTACAACAAGTTTATTACCGGCGAATAATATTCTTGCCTGATATAGACCGGTTTGATATCTTCAAACCGGTTTTTTTATTATATTTGGATTGTGAACAAACTTGCAAAATATATTATAATAGCAGCCATTATTGCTATTTTAGGCTTTCTGGCGTGGTATTTCAGCGCCATTCTTGCCTATATTCTGATAGCTCTTGTCATAGCGATCATAGGACGGCCTCTTGTCGATCTGCTTACATCCATCACTGTTAGAAAATTCAGGTTCCCATCCTGGCTTGCTGCGATTATTGCGCTCGTTGTTATTTTTACGGTGATCGGAAGCATTGTGTTCTTTGTATCGCCGTTGATCGGGAAAATTGTCCAGCAGTTCGGCTCAATCAATTATGAAACTCTGAGCCAAAAGATATCAATTCCTCTCTATAAGTACAATCACAAGATGTCCGAGCTCTTCCCGATGCTTGGAAAAGATTTCAGAATAGAGACTTATCTGTTCGAGCAGGTGAGGAGCATATTCAGCCTTTCAGCCTTTTCCAGTCTTTTTTCTTCAGTGACGGGTTTTCTTGTAAACTTTGCAATCGGCCTTTTTTCGGTAGTGTTTATTGCATTTTTCTTTATTAGAATTATT
>CAZPLM010000153.1:2446-5432 GCA_964587275.1 uncultured Muribaculaceae bacterium
TGAACAGAAAAACCTTTTTTTAAATATGCTTTTGGCAATTGTTCCTGATAAATACGAGAGCAATGTCAAACACGCTATGAGATCCATAACAAATCTGCTTGTACGCTATTTCCTCGGTATTACACTTGAATGTTTATGTATCACCATATTGAATACAGTCGGCTTGCATTTTATTGCAGGGCTTGATTTTTCTTTAGCAGTAGTTCTTGCATTTGTTTCAGGAATCCTGAATGTGATACCATATATAGGGCCTATCTCGTCCGGCGCTATTGGTGTCCTGATAGGGGTTATTTCAAATTATGGCGATATGGCCACGCTTGATCTGTGGCCGTTCGTGTTGACGGTTATTGCTGTTTACCTTGTCACACACATGATAGATATATTCCTGTTTCAGCCATATATTTATTCAAGCAGTGTCAAGGCGCACCCTCTTGAGATTTTTATAGTTATTCTTGTTGCGGGATATATTGGAGGTGTAGTGGGAATGCTTGTCGCTATTCCTTCATATACTGCATTAAGAGTGCTGGCGGCAGAGTTTCTATCCAATTTCAAAGTGGTACAGCGTCTTACAAAGAGTATAGCCGAAAGCACGGAGGGCAATAATTCACACGAATCGAAGCTACAGGATAAATAAAGAGAGTGACTTTACAGCCACTCTCCAAGTCTAAATCCTTATCTATTAAAATGGGAACAGATTACTCAGCTTTATTGGGTTCACGAGCAGGGCGCTCATTTGCAACAGCAACATTGATAGTCCTTCCCATGTGTTCTGTTCCGTTTAATGCCTGAATAGCCGCTTTACCGGCTTCTTCGTCTTCCATTTCCACGAAACCATAGCCTCTTGAGCGATGTGTTTCACGATTAATGATAATTCTTGCATTTGTAACCTCTCCGAAAGGTGAGAATAATGCAATAAGGTCTTCTTTTCTGGCTTTGAAATTTAAGCCGTAAATAAAAATATTCATACAAAAAAATGTAAAAGTAAATTGTATAGTTTAGTATTCAGGACAAAGGTATATTATTTATTTTTTTATTCAAATTATTTCGAATAAGAATATTTTTTAATTTCTTTTAAGGTATTTATAATAAATAATGACTTTGCACTTATAATCCGTAGTCAGTTGAGCTTTTCCCGTCAAAGCAATAAGTGCAGATTCTATTTTTAGGAAGTCCTACGGCTTTTATAAGGGCATCGATAGAATTGAATTTGAGTGAAGCCATTCCGAGATCTCTTTTTATACTCTCTACCATCTCATTATATTTTTGGGAGTTGAAGCAGGTGTATGGAGTCAGGTCGCAGCTCTCCTTACCTTCAAGAAGACTAATATGTCTTCTTGTGGCGAGTTCCATAGATGATCTTGATGCTGAAAAATTTAGGAATGGACAGGGATAAATGAGCGGTGGACAGCTTATGCGGATGTGAACCTCTTTTACATGGTGTCCGTGAAGAATTTGGACATTTCCCCTGAGTTGTGTGCCTCGAACAATCGAGTCGTCGCAAAAAGCTACTTTTTTATCTCGAAGAAGATCATAGTTCGGAATAAGTTTCATCTTTGCGACAAGATCCCTTACGCTTTGGTCTGAAGGTGTGAAACTCCGTGGCCAGGTCGGGGTATATTTTACAATTGCTGATCTGTACGGCACTTTTTTACCTTCGGCATAACCTATTGCCATACAGGTACCTGAGTCTGGGATTGCCGATGCCATATCAATCTGAGTATTGTCGGATTCTCCCATTATACGTCCAAGCGAATGTCTGACGTTATCCACATTTATACCTTCGTATGAACTTGCCGGATACCCATAGTATATCCAGAGAAAGGAGCATATTTCCAGCGTTTTGCCCGACTTGACAATTGTTTTGTATGCGTCCGCAGTAAGGAGAACGGCTTCTCCCGGGCCAAGTGAATAGCACTCCTCAAATCCCAGGTTGCGGAAGCTGCAGCTCTCACTTGCAACGGCGTATGAATCTTCTTTTTTCCCAATGATCAATGGTGTCCTTCCATACCTGTCACGTGCGGCAATAAGCCCGTCAGGTGTGAGAATCAGCATAGTGCAGGACCCCTGTATTTTCTTTTGAGCGTTGATGATACCTTCGGCAAAATCACTTCCTTCTGAGATGAGAAGGGATGTCAGCTCTGTCGGATTAGTCGATCCGGAACTCAGTTCTGTGAAATTTTTTCCTTTTTCGAGGATTTCTTTTTCAAGTTCTGAAATATTGTTGATTTTCCCTACTGTGACAACGGCGAATCTGCCAAGTCTTGAATTGACCACAATCGGCTGGGCATCAGTATCACTGATTACTCCGATGCCTGAGTTGCCGTTGAATTTAGGCAGGTCTTCTTCAAATTTGATTCGGAAATATGACTGCTCAAGACTGTGTATTGATCTTGCAAATGCCCCATTAGTATTTATTACAGCCATTCCGCCTCGCTTTGTCCCAAGATGAGAATGATAGTCAATTCCATAGAAGAGATCTGTAACACAACTGCGCCTTGAGATCACGCCAAATATTCCACCCATAATATGTATTATTGTTTAAACAAAGATACTATTTTTTATCACGTCATAAGACTTATTGTTTCAACAATATTATTGAGAAGTTTAAGTAAAAAAAACAACAGATTTTCTGTAATACTTCCTACAACTGGAACAGATTCGAAGAGAAGAGCAATCGGCAAAGAATAGATGATAGCTGTTGTCAGCGGTATGGCCATAAGGTTGGTGATCATGAAAAATTTAGGGAACGATCTGAAATAAAGCAGTGTCAGGGGAAATGTTCCGATCTGGCAAGTGACCGACAAAGAAATAGTATTCCATATAAACTGAACTGTTGAAGTGTGGCATTTCAACAGTCCGTTGAGTTTTGGAAATACAAAGTAAATTGAGAGCATGGAGCAGAATGAAAGCTGAAATCCGATATCAAAAGGCGCTCCCCTGTCAAGCAATACGATAGTCAATGCACTTATTGAAAGTGCGTTAAGTA